>DAOVMU010000017.1 GCA_030630585.1 Candidatus Bathyarchaeota archaeon
ATTTTTGAGAATTCAGACTTTGTAATGGTCAAATTACATCTGGAAGCCAAACGCTCGAGACGCGCTTCATATTTTGTGGTGGAATTGGATGGAGAAGGGGTAAAAGAAAACGACGGATCAAAAAAACCATCGCACATTGAACTAAACTCTGGCCGTGAAAGAAGAAGACCAAAGGGGACAAATGATTCGAAAAGGGTTGAAAACCAAGAATCCCAAGCCTGCTCATTGTCGCTGGATATAAATAAAGTTCCATTTAAGTACAGCCTTAAGAAGGAAATGGAGAAGCTCTTGAGAAAGACTGAGAGCGAAATGTGATTCGCCGCGGAGTGGGCTTTTTTTATAAGGATTTTTGATAGTCATTTCTCCATAGAGCGTTCGGGCAAGTTTGCCTCGGCAATTTGGTAGAGAACTAGACGTTGTGGAGCGCTGTCAACTGAACATCACCAAACATCTCTTTTATACTCACAACGTAACGTGTTCAATAATTCGTCGTGTCCTCAGCAATATAGGCCACCTTCTTCGTTCTAAACCGTATCTGAAAGAAAGCTCCGACTAACCTCTTGAATGTATTTGTTGTTTGATTGCGGCAACAGAAAAACTTGGGTTTGTCCTATATTTAATGTGGTTGGACATTCGCATCCTAACAAGTATTCTTCTATGTGCCATTCTTGAGAGATATGTTGCTATCGTGCTGAGAGTTATCGGTTCTTTCAATTCCCGTTCATAAATAGATTGCACTTCCTTTGATGAAAACCAGATTAGTGGAAAGTGTTTCTGAATAATAAGGCGGGTTTTGTCATATTTGGAATAGTCGTTGGTTTGGGTGATAACTCCCGAGTTCGCTCCGCCGCTGGAGACTCCACCTAGCAACTCTACCAAGTCCAGAACGTGGAGAGCCTTTTCTCTAGTTAGTTGACCTTCGAATGATACAGTATATCGATTACCATCACTGTCAAAGAGTTCAATGCGCATCTTTCTTGCAGGCATTTATGGTATACACCTTAGAAAGTACTTCACAATTCTATAGTTCACAAGTTATAGGTGTTATGGTGAAGAAACGCAAAAAAATAACTCCATTTCAACACGTAAAAGAGGTAAAAGGGAAAATTTGCAACAGAACTCTTGTCACGCGGTTCACAGCTTCCGCAAATCACCGTTAGAGATAGAAGACTCTGTGATTAGGTATCTCGAGTAGAAGTGTAGGGGGGTCCTTTTCACAAAAAAGAAACAAGAAAAAGTCAATATCAATAGAAAGAAGAGTGAAAAAGAAACAACAGTGAATCAACTTCACAACACATTCACAGAATGTGAAAAAAACAAACAGATAATGTTTAGTAATTATTGGTAAATGAATGAGTTTGATATGCGCACGACGATTTAAGAAAATGGGACGCTAGAAAGAAGGGATGTAAGAATAGTAAACAATGAAAAAATAAAGGGTGGGACCCCTATGTTTCCATTGGAAAAGGAAAACCGTGATTATGCAACTGTAAGAAATAGAAAACTGTTGAATATATCTAAAATTTTTAACAATAATTAATATAATAACTGTAAATTGCATAATATGTTAGAGTATATTTCTTTCAAAAGAAATCAACATAACCCATTTTGGATATTAAGATTTTCTAGTAGAAACACAGGGGTCTCTGTATTCGTTCTATTTTCGTTTACATATTTACTTCCTTTTTTTAGAAATTTTATGTCGATGATTTAGGTTTGTGTATAATATGACTTATCTATTCCACAAGAAACTCAGGCATTACCTTTGGATATGGGGGGAGGCGGTGAAGTGAACAACACTAAGATACTTGATGAACTGTTTGAAAACTGCGTTGGCAACACTCAAATCTTCGATGACCGAGAAGTTCTACGGCACGATTATTTGCCTGATAAATTGCCACATCGTGGAGAACAGATTAAATCCCTTGGACAAACGGTCGCTCCAGTGTTGAAAGGTGCTAGGTGCTCCAACATTTTTCTTTACGGAAAGACAGGAACAGGTAAAACGGCTGTAACAAAGTATGTACTAAATTATTTGGAGACTAAGGCGAAGGAGTTTAACGCGCCGTGCAAAGTCTGTTACGTGAACTGCCGTTTTGCAGGGACTCCATATCGTGTTTTTGCAAGATTGTGTCAGAGCCTAGGTGTTTTTGTTCCCTTTACTGGATTATCTGTTGGGGAAGTTTTTGATAGGTTTAGGACGGGTTTAGACGGTTCAAGAGTAGTCTTTATCGTTGTTCTAGATGAAGTTGATTTGTTGATGAAGACCCGTGGTGACAGTGTTCTCTACGAACTTACGCGGATAAATGAGATGTTATGCAACAGTAAGGTTTCTCTTGTAGGTATATCTAACGACCTGCGATTGAAGGAGTTTCTTGATCCACGTGTTTTGAGTTCACTTAGCGAAGAAGAAATTGTTTTTAGGCCCTATGATGCGGGCGAATTAAGAAACATTCTTTTCGAGCGTGCCCAACTCGCTTTTCGTGAGGGTGTGTTGTCTGATGGTGCTCTAAGCCTTTGTGCTGCTTTGGCTGCTGCAGAGCATGGTGATGCTAGGCGAGCCTTGGATTTATTGCGTGTTGCTGGTGAAGTTGCTGAGCGAAAGGGCGTAGATGTTATTGTGGAAGAGCATGTTCGAGAAGCAGAAAGACGCATCGAACATAACCGAGTCACAGAAGCTTTGAGGAATGCTACTTTGCATTCGAAACTTGTGATTCTAACCCTTTTCCATTTAAGTAAAGCGGGTGTTAGGCGTGCCATCACGGGTCAAATTTACGAACTCTATAATGAGCTCTGTGGAGAACTGGGTGTTACGCCTTTGACGCAGAGACGTGTAAGTACTTTAGTGAACGAGCTTGATGCTATTGGACTGTTGAATGCACGAGTCGTAAGCATGGGAAGGTATGGACGGACCAAGAAGATTCGATTAGAGGTAACACGCACTCTTGTTAGAAAGGTTTTTGGTGATGACAATAGGATTGGATGTTTGGTTAAATATGCGTCGAAATGTCTTTCGAAGCGTACGCGTGACGGGAGTTGAAGATGCGAGTTTCCAAAAAGCTGTAACAGTGAAGCTTTTTCTCTAAGCAGTCCTCTTGTAGGAACTGAAAATTGAAACACGGCACGTTTGCAACCGAACTCAAGAACTGATTTGGGGTGTACGATTAGTTGCCTGTGGCTTATCCTAACTAAATGAAATGATTGCAGGCTCTAGAGTTTGCAGGTTCACTACTGGAACCTTTCCGGGTGTTGGGACGAACCCGTGTCTGCGCATATATTCTGTTTGATCTTGCCAACAACCTGAATTGACAACCAAGACTCCGCGATAATTGCCGTATTCGAGTTTGTGTATGTGTCCAGAATGGAAAATGTCTGGGACACGATCGATGACTAGAAAGTCTCTGTTTTCGGGTGATAGAGGCGTTTTTCCGCCATATACTGGTGCGAGATGACGGCTCTTCAATAAAAAGGTCATGGCTTTTTCTGGGTGTTCATGAGTCATTCCTGGAACCGTTGAGACGACGTCGTCTAAGCTGCGGCCGTGGTACAATAGTACTTCTACGTTGTGGAGACTTAGGAAACATGGGTTTCCAAGGGAAAGAACCTGTCTTGATTCTTGAAGGGGTTCCAAGAATTTGTTCGAGATAGCTGGTTGTGGCAATGCTTTTCTTGGGGCATCGTGATTTCCAGGTATGATTACGACTTCTATGTAATCTGGAATTTGTTCGATAAAGTTCGCGGCCAGCTTGTATTGTTGGTAGACATCTGTGACCGCCAACTCATTAATCTGGTTGGGATAAATGCCTATTCCATCAACGATGTCGCCTGCTATTAAGACGTATTTTATGTGGCTTGCTAGATCTCTCATCTTCTTGTTTCCGTATTTGCCGTTGAGCCATAGTATGAAGCGGTTGAATGCTTCTCTCTGGAATTTCGTGCTGCCAGTATGCATATCTGAGGTGAGTACTGCATAAACTGGTATAGGGGCTTTGTGTTGGGGCTTTTTCGCTATGTCAGGCAGAATTATGTCTTCTGCAATAAAGAGATTTGTTCTGGTTTTCTTGACGCTTATGCAGACAACTTGATCGAGAAAAAGCGAAACAGCTTTTTTCAGCACCTGCTCTGAAGCGTTTTGGGGGACAAGCACTGTGGCACTTGCACGCAAATCTTCAACAGTCAATATTATCCTTTTTTTCGATTCTCTCTTGTTTGTTATCATGACGATTATTCTGAGCTTCGTGTTTGCTGACGCTTTTATGGCGTCTGTGACTGATGTGGCACTTCTAACGTCTATTCTCTGTCTCAACAGTTTTTCCATTCGCTTGAACCGGTTTCGGAAATATTCCAGATAGTTCTCGATTGCTCCACGTGAGCTTAATTTGTTTGTGGGATTCTCGATTATGTTGAGTTTTGCTTCAACCTCTTTTGCGTAGGGATGAAAAGGTTTTTTTCCTTCTGTGATTTGCGGCTCTGGGAGTGTTGTGAGCGGGTCTTCCAATGGTTGGATCAATGTTTCTTTTGTTAGCTCTCTTCTCTCAACAAGCTCTTCCAGTAAACTTCTACTGATCACTAACGGTTTCTCTTCTAAGGTTTCTATCTTTTGTATTACTTTGCTTATGACTTCTGTAGGGTCCTCTGTTGGGGATACTAGGTTTAGGAACTCAAATGCTTCCTTGTTCAGTTGGTATCCTGCCTCTAGTGTTAGTTCAACGGCTTTTTGCAGCTTTTGTTTTTCACTCATAGTTGAGGGGCTCTCCAGTCCTGTTTTTTGGGTATGATTATATCCTCTTCCCCCTCGTCTCCTAGAGCTTCCGCTTGGTTATTCATGTAGAGATAAGCTGTCAACGCAGCTATCACAGCGTCAATTTCATGAGATTTAACTGCAAGCACTTTGAGGTCTGCCCCTAGACCTGTACTTTGCAGAATTGCTTGAATTCTTTTCCAGTCATTTGATGGCATACTTGAGACTTTACGCGATGATGTGGGATGCACCTGTATCGTTTTGTATCCTTCTTTCGACATTAAGTCGTTTAATTTTATGGCTCTAACCGTGAGCTTTTCCATCGCCGGAAGGCGTGACGAAAAAACGTGACATCCTCTCCTTATCATCTCTCTGTGTGCATTTCTAGGAACTCCCTTTTTTGGGAAACTTAAGGGGACGTCGATCGCTACTATTGCTGGTTTGTTGTGCGTGATGCTTTCAAATATTTCGTTATCTATATATGTTAACTTTGTTTCTACTTTTTTATTTTTCCAGAGAGCCAATCCTGTGGGTTTTTTCGGTTTTCCAGCTAGGTCAATACCCGTTATGACATTGGTTTCCAATTTTAACCCTGGCAATCATCTTTCCATATAGATGGTTTGTTTAGATGTGTTAATATGCTAGATGTTTTACATGATCCGTTAAATGGTGATGTAAATGAATGAGCTACGCAAGGTTCAACGCACTCCCGGCGGCACATTTTTCGTTTGCCTACCAAAGTCGTGGGCTGAGCAACAGGGTTTGAAGCGTGGATCTGTGGTGTCCATCAGCAAAACCAGTGATGGCAGGCTTCTTATCGACTCCAAGTATGGGGCTGAACCTTCTCTCCGAACTATTACTTTAACACCTGGCCCTTATTTAAGTCGTGAAATCGTAGGGAAGTATCTATTAGGCTTTGACATAATCCGTGTTGAGGCGAAGAAGCGTGTTAGCTTTGAAATGCGAGACCTTGTTAAGAAGACCGTTAATCGGTTGATAGGGCTAGAAATCGTTGAAGAGGATTATTCGAGCTTTATCTTGCAGTGTTTACTGGATCCTTCAGGTTTCTCACCTGAAAAAATTCTTCGTCGAAGTTATGCAATTGCTTCGGGCATGCACCGTGATGTCGTCAACGCCTTTGTGAACGGAGACGCACATTTAGCGAAGAGCGTCATAGCGCGAGACGACGAGGTTAACCGGCTTTATTTCCTTTTGGTTCGTATCTTGCGCACTATAATTCAGAATCCAAGTTTGAGCGGGAAACTTAACGTTCGCTCGATTGAGTGTCTGGATTATCGTCTGACAGCAAGTTTGGTGGAGGCAATCGGTGATGAATGTGTACGGGTGGCACTAAAAACAGTTGAGTTAGGAGGCGTGAAACTAGCTGAAGATTTAAAGAAGCTCTTTGTAGATCTTCACAAGACCTGCTTCGAGGCTCATGAGAGTGCATTGAAAGCTTTTTTCACTGGTAATACAGGTTTAGCTGAAAGCGTTCGGGATATGCGAAAGGATGTTGAAAAAATATCCGCTAGTATTGAAAAGGGTGCTAGGGCGCAGTCACTTAATGTTGTACCACAGATTTTAGCTGTAGCTTCTATTTTAAGGCAGATTTACGAGCACAGCGTGGACATATCAGATCTGTTGATGCCTAGAAAAATCTAGAAGGGAAGCTTATCTACTTTTTCTGGTTCCTTAGCCAATGAAACATGACTGTTTATTCTTAATTCACCAGTGTACTGCACTTCACCGCTTATGTGGCAGTGGGATTCGATTGTGATGTTTTCACCGTAAACGTTCTCTGCGTGTGCTCCGCTTCTGAGTAGAATCTTCTTTCCGTAAATCTCTTCTGCATGTGCATCTCTACCAATGATAACTTGGTCTGCTTTTATAGGTCCAAGGACTTTGCCTCGCCTTCCTATATTAACAAAACGCGCCGTTACGCCTTCCACAGTGATTATTGAACCGCCAACCTCTACGCGCTCTTCTGCCGTAGCTTTTCTTGAGCGTAATGACCCGCCTACCTCAATGTTTCTTGCTGAGACTTCCTCATTGACTTCGACTTTGCCTCCTACTTCGAGATTTCCTGAAAGCTTCAGTGACTTGCCTGCTTTCACCTTGCCTCCTACTTCAATTTCACAACCCTCACCGGAGCCAGTTATCTCCACTTTACCTCCCACCTCAATATCCTTGAAATCCAAATCACCTTCAACTTTAAATAATCCTCCAACATCTACATCGCCGCCCTTATTTTCGCCGGATAGTCGAACGACTCCGCCTACGTTGATCTCCTCAAATTCCAGAGAGTCCTTCGACTCAAAGCTTCCGCCTACATCTACTTTGCGAATTTTCCCGCCTGCAACTTTTGCCGTGCCTCCTACCTCAAGTTTTGTGATGTCCACTTCAGACTCGATTGAAAGGCTTCCGCCTACGTCTATCTTCTCCGCTTTCACTTCTCCTTTAGCTTTAAAGCTTCCGCCTACGTCTATCTCTTCAGCCTTTACACTTCCATCAACCTTCAAGCTTCCACCTACATCAACTTCTTCAACCTGTAAGTCCTTGGTCACGGACAGCACCGCATCTACGTCTACGCGTTTTGCAATCATTTTCCCATAAACTTCTAGGCGGCCATCTTCTGCTTTAACGGAATTTTCTATTTCCAAGTCTCCGTGGATTGTTACATTGTCTTCGGCTTCTAGGTTTTGTGCTGAGAGAGTGCACTGAAAAATGTTGTCTCCTTCGCAGTAAACAGTGCCAGAAACCTTCACTGTAGGGGGTGTCCCCGTTCCGTCGATGACGGCACGTCTGCCCACCACTAAGTCTCCCTCAACGAAATCTAGTGTTGTTTTGCCTCTTGGGGGAACAGTTGTTTTCTTGTTCATTCTACAACTCTCCGATATAGGAATTTGTGTTATGGGAACTTAAAAAGGAAACTCACGTATGGTAGTCACAATTTGTTACTATAACCCGTGTGGTCTTACATAGCGCATAATATCGTGACTTGAGGTGTCAGTAAAAACTTATAGATACGTGCTTGTTACGTATGCATAAGGTATAAATATTCAATGAAATAGTATTTTAGGTCGTTAGGTGAGATAGTTTGGTAAGAAAAATTGCTACTGGGATTGGTGGTTTAGATGAGCTGGTTGGTGGAGGTTTCCCTGAGGACAGGGTCATTTTGGTTATTGGGGGACCAGGCGCTGGCAAAACCATTATGTGCAGCCAATTCTTGTACAAAGGAATTTATGAAAATCAGGAAAACGGGATATTCGTAAGCCTAGACGAAAGCAAGGATCACTTCTATTCTGAAATGGAACAATTCGGGTGGGATTTTCGGAAGGCAGAGGAGGAGGGGAAGTTTGCCTTCATAGATGCCACGCGAATGTCCCAAGTGGCTATGCTGAAAGAGAAACTGTACAAAGAAGAATCCCGTAGCTTACGAGGCAAGCAATTGTCTATCGATAGACTGATCGAAGATTTACAAGCAAAAATCCGCCAGATTAATGCGAAAAGAGTTATAGTGGACACTTTAGCAGCGCTTGTCTACAGATTTCCAGATGCTATAGAAAAAAGAACTGCAGTTGTGGATTTGATTGAATCACTAGCGGATTTGGGGGTTACAAGCCTTGTAACGACGGAATTGGGGTACTTGGGTCTTGAACGAAATGCCTTGGAAGAAGAATTTCTTGTTCACGGAGTTATCATGATGCAAACGCTGTTTTCAGGAGGAACTACAACGAGGGCTATACAAGTTGAAAAGATGAGGGAAGCTAAGGTCAATCCGAGCCTTGTGCCATATTCAATAGATCGAAATGGCATTGAGATATTTCCCAATATGCCGTTATTCGAGGGAAAATAAGTCCTTAAGAACTCCGGAGTTTCAGTTTTGACCTCTTAGTAATTTCTTTTGTTTCATGTGTTCAGCCTTTCTTTTCTCAAAGTCAGCTTGGTGTCTAGATATCTTTGGTTGTACATTTTTCTGATTTTCAAGAATTTCTCTAGACCTTTTTCTGTTTCTTTCTCGTAAATGTTGATCTCTCCTTCAAATAGACCTAAAATTGCATGAACTTCCTGTGGAGAATGCATATGCGGATTCATTACTGCCAAAGTCGTGAAATCTTTTGCCTTCAATTGTGGAATGACTCCGGCTAACCATCTTCTGGTCTGAACAGCACGGTGTTGTAACAAAACGTCTGAGATGATCTCTATGCACGCCCTTCTCGGGCCTTTGAGGGACGTGTCTAGTCTGCGAAAAGCTGAGCTCAAGGCAATACTAATATCGGTTAGGTTTTCTACCCCTTTCAATTTAGATACGTTGGGCAAGTTTTTGATGATTGTATCTGCTTGGGGATTGCATATGAAGAGGTAAAAGTTTGACTGGAATTGTTCTGCCAAAGCCTTTCCCTCACCCACCTCTGCAGTAACGTAAAACGTAATTTGATCCTTTTTAGCCCCTGCTTGCAGAAACCTTCTAATCACCAGGTCTTTTTCATCACATGAAGGCGAAGTCAATATGACTGCGTAGTTTTCAGGTATCCCGCCAAACAACATGTTGTCAAGATCCTTGTATCCTGTGTTAATACGACCCGGGAGAGTAACCTCTGGAATCTTCACCGTTACAGGTTCTTTTAGGGCTGCGAAGAACCTCTGCATCCGTTTATATGTTTCCAAATATGCCAAGCCTCGTTTTGTTGCTCTGTATTTCCTGCGATCGCCTACATTTATCTCCTTAATGAATCCATGTGAAACTAGAAAATTCAATGTTTTCTTGGCTCTATCCACAGGCATGTTTGCCCCGTAAGAAACTCTAGTTAAAGAGCATAGCCCCTTCTTCGCAATCACTTCTACACTGTCTGCGTAAATGTCATATTTTGTTCTTCTTCGCTCGTCAGACAAGAGAGTGCGCTCCGGATTTTCCACTATTATTAAACGTTGCTTGCTTAATCTTAATTGTGGTAGGTGACTGTGCGCTAGACAGTTTCTCGCAGCAAACAATATCCTATTGCTTGGGGCAAAGGCATTTGACTGGGTATCACCTTGTTTCAGAAAGTCCCTGCGCGAAAATCATACATGAATGAGCTAAACAAAAAGTGAAGAGAAGCTTCTTTTTCCGTTGTCACTGGCTACTGGACGAAAATCCTTTTAGAAGTAAACAGCCTTTTCTTATTTGCCGGGGTGGCGGAGTGGTTAACGCGCTGGCCTCGAGATCTAAAATTAAGAATAGAGAGGGCTGGATAGGAGACAAGTAAGCCAGTGGGCCTTTGGCTCGCAGGGGTTCAAATCCCTTCCCCGGCGCTAATCTGTTGCAGAATCTTCCAAAGAGCCCATGTTACAGTGGCGGTAAACGCAACCTGATGGCGAAGTGCCTAGAAGAAGCGACGTTCGTAAGTAATGACTGGGAGTAGGTTCAAACGTTCACACATGCTCATAACAAATCATTATAGAAGCAACTGAGAAGTAAATCTTAAGATAATGCTTGATTAAGGAGAGTAAAGGAAAGGGCATGGGTGCTCAGGCCAGGTTGTTCAGAGTCACTGCAAATGAGCAGAGAAGAAGCTTGTGCTCTGTCTGTCGAGGACATAGAAGGCTCTGTGGAAAAACTATCTGTCCAATTCTTGCCAAGGCTGAAGCCTTGATGAGGGTTGAGAAAAGTCTTTCTCAAGAGAAGATTTTCGGCTCTTCTCCTCCAGCAGTGTTCGTTGGATCATGGAATTACCCGAAGGTTTTAGCTGGTCCTCTGGTTCCGCCAGTTTCGTTGGAGGACACTTCGATTATGGATATGCCTGAACTTTGGATAGACAAATCGTTTAGTGAGATTTTACGTTATAGGTTCTCTCTGGTTAGGGGGAAACGATTTACGGATGTTAGATCCGCTGGAAACCCAAGTAGGATCTTGTCAACTTTTCAAGAGATCGTTATGTCGTCTAAGCCCACAGACACTGAGGTTTGGTTCAATAAGAAACCGAAACTGTCCATAGTTTTTTCTCCTAGAGAACCCCCAACGGGCCCATCTGCCTTCATTAAACGTGCTGTTTTAGCTGAAAACCCTCAAGTTCCTAAGCCTGTAGATTATGTCGTCGCAGATACTGACTTGAAAGCTGAAAAAGGCATATTGAGGCTTTACGGCTCAAAGATTAATCAAAGACAGATAACAAGATTATTCTCGATAGGACTATTGGGAGCTAAAAGGCAGAGAAGGCTTGTCCCTACAGAGTGGAGCATAACAGCTGTAGACGACATTCTTGGAAGAGCAATCCATAAGGAAATCCTGAAATATCACTGGATTAACAAATTCATGATCTTCGGACATAAAGCCTTAGGGAACAACGTTCAGATACTTCTCTTCCCATCTTCATGGATGTTCGAAGCTCAAGAAGCTTGGCTTATCTCCCCTAACCCAATTCCAGGAGTTAATTATGAACTTGTTCATGGAAGACGATCCTACGCAGCTGATTTGGCCGGAGCATATTATGCCGCGCGTTTACCAGTTCTTGAATACTTGAAGCAGATAAGACGTCAGGCAGGAGGCTTAGTTCTCATGGAGGTGTATCCAGAATGGATACCTTTAGGTGTCTGGCGTTTCAGAGAGATCTGCCGAGAAGCATTAAGGAAGCAACCTATCAGGTTTGATACGCTTGAAGAAGCTTTAGCTGTTATGGAAAACAGGTTGAGACTTCCTCTTGCAAGATGGTTAGAGAGAAGCGAAATCTTGCGATTGTTGAAGAGTCAAACAAGATTAACCAAATTTCTATCCGTTTGATTTCAATCTCGTTCGCAAGTAGGAGTATATTAGTGGGAGTTTGAGATTTATGCGCTAAATAATTTGGCCTCCTGTTCTACGATCAATTATCTGTGGAAAGAGGAAAAAACGCGCCAAAAGTGCATATTGAGCGAGAAAAACAGGTGTTGCACACACTATTCAACCTTTCATCAATCATGTATACAGCATGATTTCACTAGCGAATAAGTGTTGAGATTCCATTGCCAGCGCTAAAGGCTTAATTCATTAGTTAGGAGATTTAAAGAGTATGAAGGCAACGGCGTTTGCTCACCCAATTCAGGGCTTAATTAAGTATCATGGATTGAAAGATACAAGACTCAGAATTCCATTTCACGACAGCATATCTGTTTGCATTGACGCTCTTAGCACAACCACAACAGTTGAAGCAACTACATCATTGAAAGAAGATTTAGTAATAATCAACGGAAAAAAGGCTGTAGGCATAGACTTGAAAAGAGTTGAGATTGTTCTTGACAAGCTAAAAAACATGGCAGCCTATCTAGGACAGTTTAGAGTTGTCTCCCAAAATAGCATAACAAGCGGAAAGGGGCTTGGCTTCTCTGCTTCCGGCTTTGCAGCTCTTGGCAGGGCGGCATGTGCTGCTTTGGACTTAGAAACTGATTATATCTCTCTTTGTGAATTGATTAGGTTGGGTGCAGGATCTGCCACGAGAAGTCTTGCAGGAAGCTTTGCGATATGGTATGCCAACAAGAATGGAAAGTCCTATGCAGAACAGTTGGTCAAACCTGGAACTGTGGATTTAGGCATGGCCATTGTTCCCATTTCCTCATCAGTTAGAACAGATGAAGCCCATAGCGAAGTTCTCAGTTCACCATTCTTTAAGGCTCGGTTGAAGTATGTTAGAGCCATCATAAAAACGATGGGGGAAGCAATAGAAACAGGGGATGTTACCACAATAGGAAGGCTTGCTGAAGAAGACACTTTGAATCTGCACGCAAGCACGATGACTGGCAAAGCTCATATGTTTCTTTGGGAGCCCGAAACAGTCTCTATAATAAAAGAAGTTGAGAGAATGCGACGTGAAGGTGTGCCCGCATGGTATTCCATAGATACGGGCCCATCTGTTTTTGTTAATACTTTCACACGTTATGTTGAAGAGGTGGCTGATAGACTACGCGAGTTAGGTTTCTCGAACATCATAGTCAGCAAGGTCGGTGGTAAACCTTTGTTAAGCAACAACCATCTGTTTTAGGATGGCGTATATGAATGACTTATAGGCTAGCCGCAAAATTCTACGATCTATTTGGTTCTAAAAATGACCTGGAATTCTATAAGGAACTGGCTCTTCAGAGTGGAAATAAGGCTTTGGAATTGGGTGTGGGAACTGCCAGAGTAGCTATATCGCTTGCCAGGGCAGGAGTCACGGTTGTGGGTGTTGACAACTCTGCTTACATGCTTAGGATAGCCAAGGAAAAACTAGCTAAAGAATCGGAATCCGTTAGAAAACGCGTGATGCTAAAGAGGGGCGACATGAAACATTTTGAATTG
>DAOVMU010000111.1 GCA_030630585.1 Candidatus Bathyarchaeota archaeon
ACCCAATCATATACGAACAGCATTTGATCTCTCTCCGGAGCTCTCACATAATACCAACTTCGGGAGTATGAAGGCACAATATTCGGCTGGTCCCCTCCTTTTTCAATTATGTAATGAATTCTCGCGTCTTGGACTACATGTTCCCTCAGATAGTTCACGCCGACATTCATCAATTCAACTGCATCCAACGCACTTCTACCTTGCTCCGGGGATCCCCCAGCATGAGAAGCTTTACCATAAAAATGAAACTTGACCGAGTTCACAGCTAAACTGCTAAGCAACGAAGTTTCATTCATAGCGCTCGGATGATGGCTAATTACAGCGTCGACATCCCCGAAGTATCCATCTCTAATCATGTACACCTTACCTGAGAAGTTCTCCTCAGCTGGGCATCCAAAGAATTTGATCGTACCCATTATTTGATGCTTCTTCATTGCGTTCTTTACAGAGATCGCCGCTGCCATCCCACTTACACCATGAATATTATGCCCACATCCATGCCCTGGTTTCCCAGGCTCTAATGGTTCTTTCCACGGAACCTTCTTCTGTGATATTCCTGGCAGTGCATCATATTCACCCATTATTCCTATAACAGGTTTTCCTTCACCAAAAGTAGCTACAAAAGCTGTTGGCATACATGCAACTCCACGTTCAATCCTAAACTCGTGCTTCTCCAACTCATCTGCAAGGAGCGCGGTAGACTTGAACTCAATCAAGCCTAACTCAGCGAACTCCCACACTGTATCACTTATTTGAATGAGGCGGGTCTTGTTTTCATCAACCCAATTAGCAGCAGTTTCCTTCGCAACAGACATAAACAACACCAAGGATATAGTGATAAAGGCGACGAATTTTTATGGTTTTCCAAACATACTTGGCGCGTAAATGAGGGAGTACGCATGCACCATCTGTCTGCGATTTGAGAACTAAGTTTAGACCAAACCTGAATGGATATGCATTATTTTTCTGTGTTTATACCACCGCACGTATAAAATGAGGGCAAACCGACAAGATTTTATTAGACCAGAGTCTTCATCAGACTGAAAGGGGAACAACATGAGTGAAAAAGCAAAGGTCTATTTTGGCTCCATACAGCAGGGCCAAGATGCAATTTTCGCGGCCTTAGCAGTAAAAATTGACAAGATAATCGAGTTGCTAGACTTCTCAACAATCAAGAAACGTGACAAGGTCGCCATCAAGATGCACCTAGGCTTCCAAGACGGACACCAAACGGTGCCAGTATTCTTCGTCCGGCGGATCGTCAAAGCCGTTAAGCGAGTTGGCGGGTGGCCCTTCATCACCGATAACCCTACCGCGGTTTACAACGCGGTTGATCGTGGCTACACGCAAGAAACGTGTGGCTGCCCGATTATTCCTGCTGCTGGAGTCAAGGATGGGTATGTCCACTCTGTTAGCGTGGGCTACAATAATGTGGACACGCTAGAGATGAGCGGCGTAATTCACGACGCCGACGCGCTCATAGATTTAACCCATGCAAAGGGACATGCTTGCAGTGGATACGGTGGCGCCATCAAGAACCTCGCTCTAGGCGGCTACTCGGCGCCATCAAGGTGGAATAAGATCCATGGTGTTGAGCATTCCATTCCATACTGGGATGCAAAGAAGTGCACGCCAGAGCATGCTCAAGCGCTTGTTAAAGCCTGCCCTTACAACGCACTCAAATATGATGCTGAAAAACACAAACTGTCGCTGCTTCTTTATGCATGTAGAAACCAGCTCTGCCTAGAATGCCTCGAAGCAGACAAGGAGGTGGGGTGTCTGGAAATCAAGCCTGAGTTCTTCGCAGCTTTTCAAGAGTTGATGGCAATTACCAGTAAGAAGGTTCTTGACACCTTTGATGAGAACAAGCGGTTCTTTGTAAACTTCATCCTTCAAGTAACGCCTCACTGCGACTGCATGGGAATGATTCAACCAAGCGTTGTAGCAGACATCGGGGTTCTAGGCAGCCGCAACATTGTGGCGATTGAGAATGCTACATTAGATCTTATCGCAAAGGCTGGGCTGATCGAACAGACCATCCCGCCCTACTTCAAACACGTCAACCTCGACCCCAACATTGACCTCCATCCCTTTGAACGTCTCTGGGGTTCAATGAAGAATCCCTACCTCGTGGTTGGATTCGCGGAGCAGTATGGGTTAGGCACTAGAAAGTACGAATTAGTTGAAGTGTTGCCCCCTGAAGAGACCGGTAAGATGGAACCGCCCAAGCAAGTGTACGAACGCCAACCCTCCTTCTACTGAAAACCATCAGTACAAAGGCATGCACATAGTTGTAATAAGAGCTGGGTACCTGACCAACCCAGACAATCTCCGGGATACCTCTAACATAGCTGAAGGCAAATATACCTTAAGAGGCTACATCCTGCCTGTTCCCGGCGAAACGACTACAAAAGACAACACTCTCTATGCATCAGTAGAGATTTGCGTAACGATTCCTGGCGATGTTGATGGAGACCGTGATGTTGACATCTACGACATCGTTATGATGGCTGGGCCTATGGCTCACAACAATGCGATCCGGAATACATAGCTAACTGCGACATCGACGGAGATGGAGACGTGGACATCTATGACGTCGTCATTGCAGCTGGAAACTACGGACAAGGCTGGTAGCCATACTGACTTCATTTTTTTCTGGTTAAATTGTAAGTCCTGTTGATTTCAATATCTTTTGGGATAAGGAAAAGTATTTAAAACATGTAGAGTGGATAAATGAAGCTACTGGGAGAAACTACTGCGATGGCCAGAAAAGCGCGAATAAGACTTACAAGCACCGATTACAAGCGGTTAGAAGGTGTATGTAACGAATTGAAAGCCATCGCTGACAAGACAGGCGTCAAAATGACTGGGCCGATTCCTTTACCGACAAAACGGCTTAAAGTTCCAGTTCTGAAAGCTCCTTCTGGGGCAGGCACTGCAACTTGGGACAAATGGGAAATGCGTATACACAAAAGGCTTATTGACATTGATGCCGAAGAACGCGTCATGAGGCGAATTATGAGAATACGAGTACCAGAGGATGTATACATAAGCATCGAACTACTCTAGACTCAAAAAGGCAAATATAAAAGACTGAAAATTGCGAGTAAAATCGAAACAGAAAAACTTAGCGCCCACATGATTTTATTCCATGTGAAAATTTTATAGCCATCCATTATGCCAAAAGGGATCAAGTTAAAAGCAGCTATGAAAGAATTTATCCATGCACCAAAATACGCAATAAAAACTATTGGATGGTTGAAGTCGACAAACCTGAATATCGAGCCTGTTATAATAAACACCGTAGCGAGCACAATGTTTGTTGAGGGTCCTGCAAAAGCTGTTTTCCCTATTGTTTCTCTATCACCTAGACCTGCAATCATAATTGCTCCTGGAGAAATAATCTTGAATAAAGGTGCGAAGATGGAAATCAAAGTTATTAAGGCTCCAATAGTTGTCAGTCGAAATTCTGCCCATAGCCCCTGGCGCTGCGCGGCCATCTTGTGAGCTATCTCATGAGTAAGAAAAGAAAAAGTGAGGACAACCGCCAAAGATGCAGCAACTATTAGAGTACGCCCCAGAAACAGAGAGGCACCTACGCCCATCACAAGCAAGGTTCCGATGGCTAAGTGTTTAAGTTCTGTTGTACTAAACCATATGATTCTGTCTCGTCCTCGTGGCGGCACCATAGTGACAGTATGCTGATAAGAACGTTCAGTCTTTGATGTTTTCAGCGTTTCTGCTAGCTGTTCCCTGGGAGCTCGAGCACGCCAAGATTCTGGGCAACTGTGATTTTCAGGTAAACGGTGTTCAACGCAGAAATATTCGCCACAGTATGGGCATTTAAAGGGCATGTAGGTTTCTGCGCCGCATTGCTTACATTTCACTTAGTTTGGCACCTTTCAGGTTTTCATTAGTTTTGTGATTTATATGTCTGCTGCCTATGGAAGAAAGGTTACCAAACATTCTTGAACAAATCTTCTTTTTCGCTGATAACCAAATCTCTAGAAGAAGATTCTTCACAGAAGCTTATTCGATTTAATCCTTTAACAATTGCAACCGGTATTGCTTCTTTCCCTTGTCCCATCACAAGCTCTGCAGCACTAGCTAATTCGTCAGCAACGGCGCTGAACTTTACTCGCATAACGTAACCAAACAGGTCTTCCAAGCCGCGATAATCAAAGAAAGGGCCGATTCCCCCTAGGCCAATTGCAAAATTCACTTGTCCTCGTCTAAACGACCGACTATACGTGTCAGATATAATGACTCCCACATTTTTTCCAGTTAGCCTCATGATGCTGGAACGTAGACGCCTCGCAGACTCGTCGGGGTTTACAGGTAAGAGTGCATAACGGTTTGCGCCTTTAATATTAGATTTGTCTATTCCTGCATTTATGTTAACCATATCTCGTTTGTCTTCGACAATGAGTATTTCCTGTGAGGCTTTTAGAAAACGCTTCGATTCACTCAAAACCAACTCTACAAGCTTCGGGTTTTTCCCTGTTGCTTCTGCAATTCCTAACGCTCTTCTAGAAGGTTTTACTGTGTCCAGCTGAACCACGCGGTCTTCAGCCTTGGAAATCACCTTCTGCGCAACAATAAGGATGTCCCTGTCTTCAATCTCGACATTGTTTTTCTCTGCTGCTGAAACAATCAAATCAGCCAAATCATCGCCTGTTTTTATGAGAGGAATACCTTCAAGCCCAAAAATACCAAGTTTCTTCACCATTTTAACTGCCTTCTAACTTAAGACTCAAAGTCTAGCCACATCAACAAGAAACCGAAACAACGCTGACAACATTTATTAGTTTATCTCCTTCAACAAACTCGAAAGACCTATGGAGCTGAAACTGGATCAGCATCTGACCCCTTTCAATTTGGAGAACACTCTACAATGTGGCCAACTATTTAGATGGAAGAAGCGAGATGGCTGGTGGTATGGCATAGCTGAACAGCGAGTTTTCAAAGTTCGTCAGACAAACGATGTTATTGAGTTTGAAGGCGCAAATGTTGACTTCGTAAAGAATTATTTTCGTTTAGACGACGACCTACCGCATATAATTTCCGAAATCAGCCAAGACACTCTGATGAAACATGCTATTCAAATATCTCTTGGATTGCGCATAGCAAGACAAAATCCTTGGGAGTGCCTAATTTCATATATCTGCGCCACCTACAAAAATATACCCGCCATCAAAAACATGATTTTCGAATTATCAAAACAATTTGGTGACAAAATCGCTTTTGAAAACTATAATTTTTATACGTTTCCAGACGCAGCTGCATTAGCAAATGCCACTCTGGATGAACTCAGAAGATGCAAATTAGGATTTCGGGCAAAACGAGTTCGAGAAACAGCGAGAATGATCAACTGTAACAAAATCGATTTCGAAATGTTGAA
>DAOVMU010000084.1 GCA_030630585.1 Candidatus Bathyarchaeota archaeon
GAGGAAGGGCTTGACGCTTTTGAATATCCAGCTGTCCGTTGGGGCGTAAAACCGCAGGTTAAAAGGGAGACAGCTGAGGAGCTCGGCTTAAAAGCGGAGGAAAATGATGTTTGGTTGAGTCTCCATGGTTCTTACTTCATAAACTTTTGTGGAACTAAAGAAACTATTGAAGCCAGTAAAAACCGCTTAATCGCGTGTGCAGCAGCGGCGGAGTGGATGAACGCTCACGTCGTGGTTTTCCATCCTGGGTTTTACGGCAAGAGACTGCCAAAAGAAGCTTTCAAACACTGTCTAAAAGCTTTAAAGGAAGTTGTTGAAACCATGAAAACTCTAGGAATCCGAAATGTTAAACTTGGCCCTGAAACCATGGGGAAACTTTCTCAATTTGGGAGTTTAGACGAAATTCTAGGCTTATGTGAAGAGATTGAGCAAACGCAGCCGACGATCGATTGGGCGCATTTACATGCAAGATGCAGAGGATGCTTCAAAACAGTTGAAGAATTCAGTCGAGTTGTGGAAGAAATTGAAAGGCGCTTAGGGAGGAAGGCTATCAAAGACATGCACTGCCACTTTACAAAGGTTGAATTCACGGATAAGGGTGAAAGACGCCACCGTACAATGGATGAGGCGGGATATGGACCAGATTTCACAATGCTTGCGAAGGTAATAGCAGAGTTCAAGCTAAACCCAGTGATAATAAGTGAGAGCCCAGTTTTAGACGTAGATGCGATAAGAATGCGGGATATCCTTCAAAAAGAACTTGAAAGCCAAGGTCTCTCCTAATGATAATAGATGCTGTGGAAACGCTAACTCTCCAAGGTTCTTCTTTTCGCCATGGTGTAAGCTGCGAAGATCCATGTGAAAATAAGATAGGCGATCATGCTGATATCAAGAAAGAGGTCCTTCTGAAATGCAGAGTAAAGCATGTAAATTGAAAACGTTGTGGCTATAAAGGAGAGAGCAGTGATAACCCAGAGAGTCCAGACTCTACTTCTAAGCAGGCCGTACGCGGATATTAGATGCAATATGCCAATTATGCCAATGTGAGGGGGAAAATTGGCCATCGGCAACGCAACAAAACAGATTATTCCAACGATTATATAAAAAGCGAAGGCTGCAAACATTCCAACGTCCTCAATTTTGAGTTTAGACTTAAGTGACATCCACGAGCCGCCTTTTAACCTAAATGCATTAACACTAACGTTAATAAATTTAATCTCTAAGAGCCCTCTCTCCAGACTACGTCTCCAGCAATTTTAATATCCCCGCTACGCTTATGGTTATACGACGATGAACTTTGGCGCCTTTCACTCGCATGAGCTCACACTATACGTCTACAAAATCAGAAAGAAACCGCGGTATTAAGCTGATCATCTAAAACAAGCGAAAAAGTTTAGAACTCATCAGCGAAATAGCAAACTGAAAAGGAAGAGTACAAAATGGGTTATCGCGAGCTTTTTGTATCACAGTCCAATGTTTTTTGTGGTCTTCAAAAATCCTTTGAAGAGGCAGATTACGTAATCCTAGGCGTTCCCTTCGATGTTACAGGCACACATAGAACTGGAGCAAGATTTGGACCAAACGCCATTCGAGGGGCATCCTTAAACATGGAAACATACAGTTTCCGTACAGATATAGACGTAGAAGATTTGCAGCTGCATGATTTGGGCGATTTACACATATCCACTGATACAAATAAAACCCTAAAGAGGCTAGAGCTGGTCATCAAAGATATTCTGGAAGCAGGAAAAACACCAATAACATTTGGTGGAGAACACACAATAACCTTAGGCATTTTAAAAGGCTTAGGAAACAAAGCCTCAAAAACGGCAATAATTAGTTTTGATGCACACCTTGACCTGCGCAACGAGTTTCTAGGGCTGAAACTTTCCCATTCAACCTTTCTGCGTAGAACAAACGAAGAAACAAAACCAGCAAAGATATTTGAGGTTGGCACCCGAGCAGTCTGTAAAGAAGAACTAAACTATGCAAGAAAAGCTGACATAGAGTTTTTCACGGCACGGCAGATTAGAAAGGAAGGCGCCCAACAGATTGCAAAACGGTTAAAGGAGAAACTTGCTGGTTACGAAAACCTATACTTATCTATCGACATGGACTCTCTTGACCCGGCGTATGCTCCAGCAGTGCAGAATCCGGAACCAGAGGGTCTTGAAACATACACTCTACTGGACATCTTACACGACATATGTGATAACCGCGTAATAGGTTTTGACGTTGTTGAAATCACTCCAAACTTCGACCAAGGAGTTTCTGCAATTCAGGCTGCAAAGATAGTTTTGGAAGCCTTGTGCTTTATAGAGAAAGCGAGAACGACGCAGAATTAGGCTAGGAATTTGGTGTTTGATGGATTTTCTTTATTTCGCTTTTTCCGAAACGTAGGTCATACAAGAGACAAGCAAGACATACGTTATGGAAGTTTAGATTTGCTTTTCCATTCAGATAACATTAAACCTGACGAAGTTGAAAGAGCATTAGCACGCGCCACGAGCATCAGCTCCTGGTTGAGGTGCTATTTTTTTAGTAGTCTTGCAATAAAGAAACCATTACAGTGGTGGATGTGTGGATAGAGTCTTTGGCATTCTTCTAGCCCCCGTAATCCTGGCAACCCTATTTTCGGCGTTATCTCTGCGAGCAAGAAATCTGGATACCGCTTTTGAAATCGTTCAATAAGCATTTCGTTTTCTTCGATGGTTATGCTGCATGTTGAATATATTAGAACTCCTCCAAGTTTCACGTTCTCTGCACAGCTTTTCATCATTTTCCACTGAATTTCAGCCATCTTGTCAACAGAACGCCGAGTAAGCCTCCACTTTGCTGAAGGAAGCTTTCTGAAAGCTCCAGTGCTCGTGCATGGTGGATCTAAAACCACAACGTCTGCTTTTATTTCTATTGGCAAAGGATTACATGCGTCGGCAATTACAGGCACAGCATTTTTCACACCCATGCGGACCACTTCCTTCTTCCAAACAGCCATCCTACGCCTTGAATAATCTATTGAGTATATGACGCCCCTATTTTCCATTAGCTGAGTCAGATACGTGGTTTTTGCCCCTGGTGCAGCACAAACGTCTAGAACAATCATTCCAGGTTTTGGGTCTGCCACTTCAGCTGCAAAACAGCTTGCCTTGTCATGAATGTAGAACAAGCCTTCATGAAAGCTTTTTGTTCGGGTTAAAGGTTGTTTCGCATTGACAATTGTGTATGTGTGCCTTAGCCTTTCAACTATCTTGACTTTTATTCCGTTTTCGGCAAGTCTTTCCAGATTTGCGTTTTCATCCATCTTAAGGGTGTTCAATCTTATGTAAGTCGGTGCTGTCTGCATGTTTGCTTCCAACACATATTTGGCTTCTTTTCTACCGAAGAGTTTGAAGCAGTATCGCACATACCATGTTGGATGAAAAGTTAAGAGTCCAATTCTCTCTTCATCACTTACGCCTTCAAGAGTCGACTTTGGCTTTTCCGTTAGCAACAAGCCTAACACATGCTCAACTTTTTGAAGAGTTTTCCATCCGAGAATAGAGCGGGCTAGCTTAGCTAGGTTCTCAGCTTCTCCGACGTTGTTTTTAGACCAGTTTCTAGCTATTCCTGTTTGATAAACGTAAAGCCGTAAAAACACTTGAACACCAACAGTTAATTCGCTTATTGCATTCGGCTTTAGGGCGTTGTTGATGAATTTGTCAATGAAGTTTTGCCTTCTAACAGTTTCGCACACAAGTCTATGGGCAAGTCTAACAGCGTTTGAATCACGTATGTCCAGCTGTTTGATGGTTCTTGCCAAAGCCAGACGCTCACTTAGCTTTCGCATTTCCATCCAGCTTAGGGTTTCAATTGCAAGCATCCAAGCTTCCTTAAGCAACTTCCTTTCGCTCACCGGACCAACAATGAACATTGACAGTTTTTGTTAAATAATAGAATTCAGCATATCCCTTCATATAGTTAGTGGGTGGAAATGACGCAAAAGTGCTTGAACGAATATTCTTATGCCAAAACTGATCGTTCAAAGAATATGACGGTGGAAGCACTACCCTCCATGCAAGCCAGGAAAGAAGAAAAACGTGCCTTTCCACCGTTTGCTCCTAAAAACTTACCGCCTTCGTATTTCGTCTCGGCCACGTACAATGGAAAAAATGGCAAAGCCTTGATCAAACTCTATGAACCAACCTCAGGTCAAATCTATTTCTGGTGTGACAACACTGGACACAAGCCCTACTGCCTAACAAACCTCTCACCCTATGAACTTGAAAAAATCAACCGCCTAGTTCACCACCCAGGTTTTGATCGCTTCGAAATAGTTGAAAAAGTTGATCCTTTACTAGATAGAAAAGTGAAAGTGACAAAAGTCATGGCTAAAGATCCGTTAGCCATCGGCGGCCGCGCGACAGGATGTATAAGGGATGTAATTCCAGAAGACTTTCCAAAAGTGTCAAAAACCCCGATTTCTCCAGAACAAATTAAAGTCTGGGAATCCAGAATAAAGTATTACCAATCCTATATTTACGATAGAAAACTATGGCCTGGAATGATTTACGAAGTCAAGAATGGCGACCTTGTTCCAAAATCTTTGGAAGAAGCCGAAGAAACGACCCAGCACATACTTAACGTTTTCGAAAATGCGACATCTGAAGAGCAACAATACGTTGAGCAGTGGGCCAGGCTGTTAGAGTATCCAGCCCCAAGGTTCCGCCGAGTAGCATTAGACATAGAAGTTCACTCACGCATCCCAAAAAGAATGCCTGACTCACGTGAAGCCGCCCATCCCATCGTCTGCGTTTCGCTCTGCGGTTCCGAGGGACAAAAGAAGGTTTTGCTTCTTAAGAGACAGAGTGTTCGAGAAGGAACTCAGCATCTTCCAGCCGATGTAAACGTTGAATACTTTGAGTCTGAAGAGAAGCTTCTAATGGCAGTTTTTGATGCTTTATGGAGTTATCCCTTTGTCATTACATTTAACGGTGACGACTTTGACTTGCGTTATTTGGCTCACAGAGCACAAAACTTCGGTTTTCAAAGAAGCGAAATTCCAATAGAGATTGGCAAGCGTGTATGTTTGCTGAAGTATGGCGTACACATTGACCTGTACAAGTTCTTCTTCAACCGTTCTATCCAAATTTACGCCTTCAGCAACCGTTATCGGGACGTAAAGCTTGACGATGTTAGTGAAGCCTTAACTGGAATGAAAAAGATCAAGCTAGAAAAAACTATAGGCGAGCTAACTTATACAGAGCTTGCAAAATACTGTTTTAAGGACGCTGAAATCACTTTGAAACTCACAAGTTTTGAAGATGACTTAGTAATGAAGCTCATTTTAGTTTTAGCTAGGATCAGCAGCATGCCCATGGAAGACGTGAGCCGCCAAGGCGTATCACGATGGATAAGGAATTTTATGCACCGCGAACACCCCAGAACAAACATGCTTATCCCAAACGCAGCAGACATCCTCGCCACAAAAGGCAAGACAGCTACAAAAGCTATCATCAAAGGCAAGAAATACAAAGGCGCAATCGTTGTAGAACCCGTTCCAGGAGTACACTTCAACGTTGCAGTCATGGACTTTCCAAGCCTATACCCATCAATAATGAAGGTGTGGAACCTTGGGTACCAATCAATACGTTGCTTGCATCCAGAATGTCGCACTAACTCCATCCCAGACACACCTCACTGGGTTTGCACAAGAAAAAGAGCACTAGAAAGCTTACTAATCGGTTCACTTAGAGATTTACGTGTACGATGGTACAAGCCGAAATCGAAAGATAAAGCTCTACAAGCAGAGTTGAGAAACTGGTATAAGGTCATTCAAGGAGCAATTAAAGTCATTTTAAACGCAAGCTACGGAGTTTTCGGAGCCGAATCTTTTGATCTTTACTGTCCACCTGTAGCGGAAGCCACAGCAGCCATTGGAAGACACTCAATAACTCAGATAATCAGCAAAGCAAAGGACCTCAGCATCCAAGTATTGTATGGAGATACTGACAGCGTTTTCCTGAAGAATCCCTCAAAGGAACAAATTGAAGAACTGGCACAATGGACTGAGCATGAGTTAAAAATGAGCTTGGATGTAGACAAGGTTTACAGATATGCTGTTTTCAGCTCACGAAAGAAGAATTACCTTGGAGTTCTAGAAGACGGAAGTGTTGACGTTAAAGGATTAACGGGCAAGAAAAGACACATTCCATTGTTCATCAAGAAAGCCTTCGACAAAATGAAAGAGCGTTTAGCACAAGTAAAAGCACCAGCGGATTTTGAAAGTGCAAAAAAAGATATACGCGAAATCGTCCGGGACTGCTATACACGACTAAAGAGACGTCAATGGGAAAGTCTAAGCGAACTAGCATTCAACGTAGTTTTGGGCGCAGCACCACAAAGCTACACAAAAACAACACCACAACACGTCAAAGCCGCAAGAATCCTCCAAGAAAAAGGGAAAGAAGTGAAAGCGGGCGACCTAATGAGTTTCGTTAAAGTTGTTAAAGAGCCACATGTGAAGCCAGTTGAACTAGCAACAAAAAATGAGATTGACGTTGACAAGTACGTAGCTTATCTCCGTTCGACCTTTGACCAAGTATTAGATGCGTTAGGTTTAGACGTCGACGAAATAATAGGATTAACGACACTGGAACGCTGCATGTAACTTTCAACCCAGCTTTTTTCATGAATTGCAAGATCAAATAGCCA
>DAOVMU010000095.1 GCA_030630585.1 Candidatus Bathyarchaeota archaeon
GGCTGGTGCATCATTTATGCCATCACCCACCATGGCAACAAATCTTCCTTTATTTTGCAGCTTCCTTATCTCCTCAACTTTTTCAGCTGGAAGAACCTCAGCCAAAACTTCATTGATGCCCAACTGCTTTGCAATAGCTTCAGCTGTTCTCCTTGTATCACCCGTAAGCATAACGACTCGTAATCCCATCTCCTGAAGTGTTTTCACAGCATCCCCAGATTGGTCTTTAATGGTGTCGGAAACAGCTAACAATCCAACCGCTTTTCCGTCGACAGCCACAATTAATACGGTTTTGCCTTCTTTTTCCAGCTTTTCAATATGGCCTTCTAGCTTCTCTAATGCTACCTCGTGGTTTCTCATTAATGGACGGTTTCCAAGCAATATTTTCTTTCGTTTCAACTCGACCGCTACGCCAAGTCCAGGTAAGGCTTCAAAAGAATCTGGTTCAGGCACGTTAATTCCCTCACTTTCAGCTTTTCTAATGATCGCCTCGCCAACTGGATGCTCAGACCGTTTCTCGGCAACGGCAGCAATTTTCAAAACATATTGCCTATCCTTTGCGACAACGTCTGTCACATCCAAGTCTCCTTTAGTTAATGTTCCAGTCTTGTCAAAAACAACAGTATCAAGCTCTTTAACAACCTCAAGCACCGCACTATTTTTGATTAGAATCCCGTTTTCTGCTCCCTTACCAACGCCAATCATGATTGCAGCAGGTGTTGCTATGCCTAAAGCACATGGACAAGCTATTACTAAGACAGAGACAAGAGTGGTCAAGGCTAGTATTCCATTTTGAAAGAAAGAAAACCAAATCGTAAATGTCCCAACAGCAATTACGATAACTATAGGAACAAAAAAGTTGACAACTTTATCTGCGAGCCTTTGAATCGGGGCCTTACTCGTCTGCACTTCACGGGTCAACCTCACTATCTGCGCAAGAGTCGTTTCTTTCCCAACTTTCACCGCCTTAAACTTCAAAGCGCCAGCTTCGTTAACAGTTCCGCCAAAAACGGTGTCTCCAACGTTTTTCTCAACTGGAACGGATTCACCTGTTATCATTGATTCATCTATGAACGAATGCCCATTAACAACAACACCATCAACTGGAATTTTTTCGCCGGGTTTAACGATGACAATGTCGCCGACCTCAACTTCTTCAACTGAAACTTCTCTCTCAGCCCCATCCCGCACCACGATAGCAGTTTTAGGCTGTAGCCCCATAAGTTTCTTAATGGTTTCCCCGGTTTTTTCAACAGCCATCTCCTCCAACAGCATACCAAGAGTTATCGTAGTGATTACAACAGCTGAAGCTTCGTAGAAAACCGCACCGTCAATGATGAATGTTGAAATCAATGAATAGAAATAAGCGGCTGAAGCACTTAAGGAAACAAGCACATTCATGTCTGCAAATCTGTTCTTGAGTGAATTATATGCGCCTTTATAGAAGTGCCAACCTACGATAAACTGGACGGGAGTTGCCAGAATGAACAACAGAAGATTCTTTTCAGGAAAACTCAGGAAATATGTAATAACAACTATTGGAAGTGCTAGGACAAGTCCAATAAAGAAAAGCAGCAGCTTTCTCTTGGTTGCTCTCCCACGGCTTTCTATGGAGAAGCCTTCCACTTGTTCCGCAGTTTCGTATCCAGTTCTCTTAATATTTGCCTTGATATTTCCAATGTTGATCTTATCTGAGTTGAACCATACAATAGCTTCTTTAGACGCAAAATTGACGTTAGCTTCTATGACCCCATCAAGTTTTGACAGACCCTTTTCTATTCCTTGTGCACAGGTGGGACAGTGCATCCCAAGGATTTGAAGAACAACTTCTTGCTTTTTCATTTACTGACCATCCAACCGCTACAACTGACAAATTCCACATTCCTTAATGTCTACTGTGGGGTCAAATGCTTTATGTAGTTTGCACATCAAGCCTTTTGCTCTTATTGTTCTGCAGATTTCGCAAAACGCAACAATGAAGTCTTTAGGTGGCAAATCGTCTTTGGCCAACGAAGCTGCAAAGTCCTCTATCAAGGCTACAACATCACTTTCATACTCCAAGTTAATCGCCTTTCCACGTTTCTTTCTGAAATAAAGACTTATAGCAGGTTGACTAATCCCAAGTAGCTTAGCTACCTCAACTTGTTTTAGCTTGTGTTTCATTATCAGTTCTTTAGCTGTCATAGCTCGAACTGCCGGTAAGACGCATTTTACTGCAACTTCGCAGGGAATTAACATTACAGGATGCTCCACAAGTAATTTGTAGAAAGACATAAATAAATCTTATTACAATTGTAATATCACACATAATGGACGATGAGAAAAATGACAGAGAACAAAAGGAAAATGTTGAAGGAGTTAATTAAGCAGTTACATGCTGGAGCGCCGCCGCAGGAAGTTAAAGAAAGGTTCAAGCAATTCATAGAGGACGCAACCCCCTTAGAAATCTCCAAGATCGAGCAAGAACTCATTGAAGAAGGAATGCCAAGAGAAAAAATTCAAAAGTTATGCGACATCCACTTAGCAGCTTTCAGAGAACAACTAGGGAAACAAAAGATGGATATTCCACTCGAACATCCGATTAGCATCCTTATGGAAGAACATAAAATCATGCTACAACTCGCAGAAGAACTTGAGGGCATCGCCAATAAGATCCAGAAAGCAACTGACATGAGTCACGTTGAAGATAAACAACTCAAACTTGAGCACATAGCAGAGGACTTGCAGGACTCAGAAAAACATTATCTACGAGAAGAAAACGTGCTCTTTCCTATCCTAGAAAAACACGGCATCACAGAACCACCTGCAATAATGTGGACTGAACACAACCAAATAAGAGACAAGAAGAAACAACTGCGCCATCTGATTGAAGATTACTCCACTGTAGAGTTTCAAGACTTCAAGGGGCAACTTGCTGAAATCGCTGGGTCCTTACGCAACCTTTTTTCAAGTCATTTCTTCAAGGAGAACAACATACTTTTCCCTGCAGCTTTGCAAGCCATTACAGATGATGAGTGGAAGGAGATTAGAATGGAATTTGATGAAATTGGGTATTGCTGCTTTACACCACCACAGGTAACAGCACCACTGCAAGCCGAAGGGCTTAAAAAGGAAAAGATTGAAGAAGCAATTGAGGCTGGAGAGATGTTACAGTTTGAAACCGGATCTCTTTCTAGAGAGGAAGTTGAAGCTATCTTGGATTCACTTCCGGTTGACATATCATTTGTTGACAAAGAGGACAAAGTAAAATACTTTAACAAGGCTGAAAAGAGAATTTTTGTTCGGACAAAAGCTGTCATTGGACGAAAAGTGCAACTTTGTCATCCAAAGAAAAGCGTTCATGTAGTAGATAACATTCTTGAAGCTTTCAAAACGGGAAAGAAAGATGCGGCAGAGTTCTGGATCCAAGCAGGTGACCGACTGATTCACATAAGATATTTTGCAGTCAAAGACCGAAAAGGAAAGTACATGGGAACAATGGAAGTAACACAAGATATAACCGACATCAAGAAAATTGACGGTGAAAAGAGACTTCTAGATTGGAAAGGCTAGTCAAACTTCAAGTTTCCGTCTCCTGAACCTTTTTCCCCTATTCAATAACCAACCTTGTGTTTCTGACGATTAACATTTCAGAAAGGGGTTTATTGAAGAGCTTCAGCCTTGTTCAAGTGCTTTCTCAACTTCTTCTCGTATTATGTATCCTCCAACGTGAAGTATTGGCTCTTTTAGCTCTGGATCTACCTTCATTGTTGCAGTGCACGGGTAACTATGATGGGCTTTTGCCACTGCATCGTAGAGACTTTCCCTTCTTGTTTCTACTCCGACAATTTTTTTCGCTGTATACCAAGTGGAACCACATGGGGCACTTCGCCTAACAGTTGTAGAAGCTATTACTTCATATTTGCCCCTTTTCACGGTGGAAATCTCCAATAAAGGCCTTCCCACTTTCAGCTCAGTCACAAACCTTGATATTGTTGGCTTGTCTTCTGCAGGTTCTAGTGAACAGAAGGGCTTTGGAAAAGCATTTTCCAAACCTAATTCTTGACACTCTTCTTCTATCTGTTTACTTAAGCCTGACGGAACTTCAGCGAAATCTTCTATTGGTACAATCAAACCTTTTATCCCAACTCTTTGTATGCGATGTGGAAGTTCCAAAAACAGGTCTTTATGTAGTCCCGATGCTATGCACAAATCGGCTTTCGGAACTTTCTTAGGCATGTACTTCTCAGGATTGTCTATAAAGGCCGGTAGTTTAGAAGGGTCGGGTAATTCTATTGCAGCTCTGATGTTGCGAACATAGCTGTATATGTTGTATTTACAAAAATCGCAGTAGAGATCGCACGATTTACAGAAGCTTGGATCGTTTATCAGGTTTCTTATCACTCGCTCTGCATATTCCCCACTGTAAATGAAGACAAGACTCAACTCTTTTTTGTTACTGACTAGGTTCAAACCTGACACCAAATCTATCGTTGCTAAGGGCAAAATCATTTTAGTTTTTTCCGGTTTCTATATGCAACAGATACAGATCCAACTCGGCTAAGTTGAGGTTTGAGTCTATTACGATTCCTTGGTTATAGAGCGCGTGACTGTTTCGACCATTGTCCATTCGACGTCTGCTCACCAGCCTTCTCTCACCAACAAGTGCGCTATTGCGAAAGTTGTCGCTCAGGCGGATGCAAAGAAAGACTATGAGTGACGATTAGCCGAACCACATTAGGATGTCAGAATCGCAGTTAAATGAAACCTTTGCCGTGCCTGTTGAATGGTAGTACCATAGACCTATTTTGTGAATGCCTTGGCTGATACTAACCGTAATGTTCATTGTTCTATAGACAGATGACCCCCCGTTGACCATCCTCTGAGTGCCATCGATGTAGAATTCGGTACGATTGTCACTTCCTACTATAAAATTGACTGGGCCATCCCTTTGCATATTGATTTGCATTTCTGCTTGGAATCCTATGTAATCGTCATATCCTAAGAATATGTCTCCGCTTCCCCAATTGTAATCAAATGTAGAGCAGAATTCGGACGTTCCAACCGGAACATCCCACTGCAGATCATTTGTCATGGTTATCCAAGACACATTCCACTTTGCAAACACTACAGTAGGTCCTTCTTCTCCCTGCGGTCCTTGTGGACCCTGTTCTCCTAGTAGTCCCTGCAGTCCTTGCTGACCTTGGTCACCTTTTTCACCTTTAGGTCCTTGAATTAATGCCCATTTCAAGGAAACTGCAGTTGAGATAAGGCTGGATGCAATAACTGCAATGATAAGCCCAATTATAAACGTAGTTCTTGATATTCCTACAGGGTTTTTTCCTTCAGACATTCTCTCACTCTCGTAACCTGCGATTTTGCATCCTACCTTCTTAAATAATTTTCCAGATCTCTTTACGCAAAGCTGCCAATTCGCTTAGGTACACATAATCCTAGAATCCGTTAAAATGATGTTCTAGACTGAGATCAGCTTTGCTTTGAGACGGCTGATGAATCCGTTAAAATTCAGCGCACGCTAATGACATGAACAAAGAGGGACAGTTGCCGGGAGATATATTTCATTTGATGTATGAGTGTCTATTTATAGTTTGATGCTATACTTTTTTTGTAAGGGGTGTGGATTAGTGAAGAAGCGATTTACGAGTTTTGACGTTGCTGCAGTTGTTCGCGAATTACAAGAGGCTATTTTAGATTCTCGTGTCAGCAACGTTTACCAGATAAACCGTAAGACTTTGCTTTTCAAGCTTCGTAAGGCTGACGGCCTTGTTTCTTGGTTAATTTTGGACGCTGGTGGGAGGTTGCATTTAACCTCTTACACCGTGGGAAAGCCTAAAGCTCCTCCTGCTTTTTGTATGGCTTTGAGGAAGTATTTGCGGAATTGTTGGTTGACTGGCATTGAGCAATACGAGTTTGAGCGTGTTGTCGTTTTTACTTTTAAGACTAAGACTGGTGTTATGCGGCTTTTTTTGGAGCTTTTCGGAGACGGCAACATCATTTTAGTTGATGAGAACAACAAGATTTTGCAAGCTTTGAGCTATAAGCGTATGCGAGATCGAAATATTATTCGCGGTGAGGCTTTTCGTTTTCCGCCTCCCAGCGGGAAAAATCCGTTAAAAGTTAGCAAAGAAGAGTTGTTGCAAGAGTTGCGAGATGTTGGTGATGTTGAGGTTGTTAGGGCTATTGCAAGGTTTTTGGGTGTTGGTGGTTTTTATGCTGAGGAGATTTTGTTGAGGGCTGGTGTTGACAAGAAA
>DAOVMU010000061.1 GCA_030630585.1 Candidatus Bathyarchaeota archaeon
CGAATACCTGATGGACAGTTCTTTTGAGTTTCATAATTGTTTCTCCTCTTCTCTCAAGCTTCGTCCTGTGAGTAGAATGAACACGTCTTCAAGGGTGACGCGTGAAAGTTGAACGGATAGGATTTTTGTTCCCTCCGCGGCAATGGCTGATACTACATCGGGAAGGATATCCTCCGCTCTTTCTGTGATTATTTTTAGTGCTTCGATTTTTTCGTTTTCATCATAGGCTCTGTAGGCGCTCTTAACTCCTGAAATCTTCTGCACGGCGTCCATTAGTTTAGGGGGTATTTTGTCTGGAACTACGGTTATGGTATTTTCCATTTTGACTTTTTTAACGAGTTGACGAGGGCTGCCTAGCGCGATGATTTTGCCTCTGTCCATGATAGCCACTTGATTGCATAGTTCTTCTGCTTCATCCATCATGTGTGTTGTTAGCACTATGGTTTTTCCTTCCTTGTGTAACGTCTGAATTATTTCCCAGAGGGCAAGCTTGTTTTTTGGGTCGAGCCCCGCGGTAGGTTCGTCCAACAGCATAACTTGAGGCTCATGTAGAAGCGCAGCCGCTATGTTGACGCGGCGTTTCATGCCCCCAGAGTAGGTGGAAATGTGGCGTTTTACAGCTTTCTCGTCCAACTGAGTGAATTTCAAAAGCTCCTCGATTCTATTCCTAAGTTTGCTTCCTGACAATCCATAAAGTTTTCCGAAAAAAGCGAGGTTTTCGCGAGCGTTCATGTAATCGTACAGAACAATGTCTTGGGGAACAACGCCGAGTGATTCTTTCACTTTCATGGGATCATCTCTAATGTTGTATCCTCCAACTTTGATTGTGCCTGAAGTAGGGTTTATCATTCCAGAAAGCATCTTTGTAAGCGTAGACTTTCCAGCGCCATTTGGTCCCAACAAGCCAAAGAGTTCTCCTCTCGCCACTTTCATCGAGACATTGTCCACAGCTACGGTGTCTTCAAAACGTTTAGTGACTGAATCTACTTCAATATCATTCGAAATCATGGTTTCAGTATCTCCTTTCCAGCGAAAACAAATCAGTTCGATTTACGGTTAAAAATGTTTCCTCTACGGACCCTGCAGCTTCTTACACAAAATAGAAACTTCCCTACCCTCACGCCCACACTAAACGCTCAACCTAGATAATCATTTTTCCATCCAATACTCATCAGCCTGATTTGTTTGAAAAAATCTCAGCGATAACATCTCTGGCTTAAAGACGTTTCTGATTCATATTGAATAAAAGTTAATTAGGTTAGATCATGTATGTTAGTTTTCACGATAAATATGAGATTTAAGGTGGAGAAGTGCCGAAACTGCGGGTAATGTTGCTTACTGGGCGAACAATAGAACAGGGTGTAGCGAAAGAGCGTGGGAAAGCCTCAAAAGAATACATGGAAAGTGTTTCAGTCTGCTACACGGACCCTGAAGACCTGAAGAAGCTTGGAATAAAAGAAAAAACCAACGTTCTTGTGTCAACAGACTTCGGCTCGGTGGTTGTTAAAGCCTTAAAGTCCTTAAGAACCCCGCACATGGGAATGATTTTTATTCCTTATGGTCCTTGGGCAAATGTTGTGGTTAATCCAGAAACTCATGGTATAGGTATGCCTTCCTTGAAAGGGATTCCAGCAGAGGTTGAGTCTGCTCCAGATAAACCGATTCTGAGTCTAGAAGAGCTTCTTGAGGAACAATTCGGGAAGAAGCAATATACAAGTTGTTAGTGTCTTCGCAAAATCACTTTTTCTTTGAACTTAGCACGCCCTAGTCTTAATTCTGTGCAGCGAAAGAAATTACAGTTCAACAACAAACAAAAACATTTGAGTACTTAGAAAATCTTGTTTTAAGAACTGAAGAGCGTAAGGTCCGCAGACTTTTTCGGAAAAAGATTCAGCCCTTCAATCTTTTTTTGCCTAGGAACCCAGCTTTTTGCGCCAATTGATGTCGCCACCGAAATGAAACACATCAAATTCTTCAGCAGACCCAAAAGATTTAATGACTGGACTCGGGAAGTTCATATACTCTAGACACTGAGTGGTGTTGTAAACTCCTTGCCAGTTGTTAAGGCTGTGCCATGTCCAGTTTGCGGAAGTCTTTGTGACGATATAGAATTAACAATCGAAAACGGAAAAATAGTCAAGGTTAAAAACGGCTGTGCTATGTGTGAATCAAAATTTTTGAGCCACAACAGCGAACACAGAATTTTGAAGCCGCTAATAAAAAGGAACGGAAAACTCATCGAGGCTTCATTCGAAGAAGCAGCAAAGAAGGCTGCTGAAATCTTAGCTGACGCAAACTATCCGATACTATATGGTTGGAGCTCAACAAACTGCGAAGCCACACGCGTAGGCCTCGAACTAGCAGAAGAAATCGGAGGAGTAATCGACAACACAGCCGTAATCTGTCACGGTCCATCAATTTTAAGCGTTCAACAGGTTGGCATTCCTTCATGCACTCTTGGACAGATCAGGCATAGAGCCGACCTCGTAATTTACTGGGGCAGCAATCCATGGAGTTCCCACCCGAGACACATCGAAAGATACACAACCTTTTCAGAGGGAAGATTCCAAAGAAGCACTTGGAAACGATACTTACTAAAAGTTAAAGCCTCAATAGTTAGGAAAAAAATCGAAAGCGCCCTCAGAAGAGTTTTCTTCAAGAAGAAGCCTTCCACTCCTCGCATAGGAGGTCTTCCTCCTTCAATGCTCAGAGAGGGAAGAAAGCTGGTTGTCGTCGATGTAAGGAAGACGAAATCTGCTGAAATAGCTGACTATTTCATACAGGTCGAGCCATGCAAGGATTATGAGCTTCTTCAAGCTTTAAGAGCCCTTATTCGAGATGAAGAAATTGACGTTGACAAGGTTGCTGGAGTTCCAGTGGAAAACCTTGAGGAAGTTGCGGACTTGATGATTAAATGCAACTTCGGAATCCTGTTTTTTGGAGTTGGATTAACGATGAGCGAGGGCAAGATGAGAAACATCGACGCAGCACTTTCTTTAGTTCGTGACTTAAACACGCGAACAAAATTCGCGATTATGCCAATGAGAGGACACTTCAACGTCACAGGAGCAAACACCGTTTTTACTTGGCAGACAGGCTACCCTTATGCTGTTGACTTTTCATTGGGCTATCCACGATACAATCCTGGAGAAACATCTATCATGGATATTCTCTTAAACAAGGAATCAGACGCAACGCTTGTAGTTGCCTCAGATCCCGCCGCGAACTTCCCCCAAAAGGCTGTTGAACATCTTGTCAAGAACCCGCTGATAGTCATTGATCCTCACATGAACGTTACCGCTCAAATGGCTGACGTTATTTTTCCTTCAGCATTCGTTGGGATAGAAGAAAGCGGGACAGCCTACCGCATGGATCACGTACCACTTCCCCTCAAAAAAGTCGTCAACCCACCTCGTGATGTTCTTTCAGATGAGGAAATTTTGAGGAAAATTCTTTCTGAAGTCAGAAAGCTCAAAGAGAAAAAACTGGTCGAGGTCGCATAAATGGAGCTTCTAATAAGAAACGGTTTCGTTTACGACCCTATCAACAGCATTAATGGGGAAAAAATGGACATAGCGATTAGAGATGGAAAATTTGTTCAGAAAGTGAATGAATTTAGTGCGAGGAAAATCGATGCGTCCGGAATGATTGTGATGCCGGGTGGAGTGGATATTCACTGCCACATTGCTGGTTCGGAGGTGAACACCGGTAGACTTCTAAGACCTGAGGATCACTTTAAAGATTTTGAGCGGAAAACGCTTAAAACAAGGTCTGGTGTTGGACGTTCCATTCCTTCCACATTCACAACTGGTTATCGTTACGCCAGAATGGGCTATACTACGATAATGAATCCCTCCATGGCACCATTGGAAGCCAAACACACACACGAAGAATTGAATGACACCCCAATGGTGGATAAGGCGACTTATCCGCTTCTAGGTGACTGGTGGTTTGTGCTTGAATACTTGAAAGATGGAGCAATTGAGGAATGCGCAAGATACGTGGCGTGGATGATGACTACAACGAAAGGATACGCTATAAAAATCGTTAATCCAGGAGGCCTAGAAGCATGGGGTTCTGGGCGCAACGTCAGTTGCATAGACGACCAAGTTCCTTATTTCGGCATAACCCCACGTGAAATCCTTCGCGGCCTATGCAAAGTAAACAAGCTTCTAAACTTGCCCCACACAATTCACGTTCACACAAACAACCTTGGAAAACCTGGAAATTATCTTACAGCTCTAGATACAATGAAGTGTGTTGAGGACTTGTCTTCTGAAGGCAAACCAGCAATTCACATAACCCATTGCCAATTCTGCGCCTTCAAAGGTTCAAACTGGAGAAGTCTGACTTCCGGAGCAGAGGAAATCGCAAAATACGTCAACAATCATTCACATGTAACCCTCGACATGGGACAAGTAATATTCACGGACACAACGACCATGACTGCAGACGGCCCATTCCAATATACACTTTACGAGCTAACTGGAAATAAATGGGTAAATCACGACGTGGAAACCGAAACAAGCTCCGGAATCGTGCCCTTCCGCTACCGCCGTAAAAGCTACGTCAACGCAATCCAGTGGTCAATAGGCCTCGAACTAGCCCTACTAATAGAAGACCCATGGAAAATCTTCATGACAACCGATCACCCAAACGGCGGTCCATTCGTCTATTATCCAAAGATTATTGCTTGGCTAATGAGCAGGAAAGCCAGAGAAGCAACAGTCCAGAAAATTAATCAGCGAGCAAGAAGCAGAAGCCTTCTTCCATCAATAGACCGTGAATTGAGCTTTTATGAAATCGCAATAATGACAAGAGCGGGACAAGCAAAAGCTTTGGGACTCGTGAACAAAGGTCATTTAAGCGTAGGGGCAGACGCTGACGTAGCCATATACAACATAAACCCAGAAACAACAGATCCTTCTACAAAGTACAGGACGATAAGAAAGACTTTTAGAAACGCCGCCTACACCATCAAAAACGGAAAAATAGCCGCCAAAAACGGAGAAATACTAGAACATGTTAAAGGAGCCACCATGTGGCTTGATGTGCAAGTATCCGACCCTATCAAGGTAACTGAAGGAATGAAAAGAAGATTCAGAGAATATTGGACTGTGGAATACGAAAATTATCCAGTAACGGAAAACTATCTTGAAATTTCACACCCAATAGCTGTAAAAGCAGATGTCTAAAATGATAAGCCTTCACCCCCAAAAAGAATTCGTTTTTCCGATAATAGCCGAAGGCATAAACCCGGATGTTTTTCAAGATAAAAACCGTGGAGAAATAGAAGAGCTAGAGATCTGGGAGGGGAACAAGCAGAAAAAACTTGGAGAACTCTTCAAGGTCAAGGAAACTGGAACAGAACCGCAACAGGAAGACATAGCCATAGTTATCTATGGAGACTTGAGCAGAGTTAGAAGAATAGGAGCGTGGATGAAAGGCGGAGAAATAACAATTAACGGAAACGTGGGTATGCACCTCGGCGAGGAAATGGAGGGTGGAAAAATAACTGTGCATGGGAGTGTTGGGGGATGGGCTGGCTCGATGATGAAAGGCGGAATAATCGAAATCCACGGAAACGCCAGCCACTATCTAGGCGCAGCATATCGTGGAAGCAGCCAAGGCATGAATGGAGGAAGAATAATCGTTCATGGAAACGTTGGATACGAGGCAGGAGCTTACATGAGGAAAGGTTTAATGAAGATCTATGGTAGTGTAGGGCAATTTGCAGGTTTCAGAATGCATAACGGAACAATTTACATTCAAAAGGATTGTGAAGGAAGAGTTGGAGCATGCATGAAAAATGGCAAAATAGTTGTGGCTGGATTTTTAGAGTCAGTTCTACCAACTTTCACAATCGAAAGTATAAGAAAGAAGGTTAAGATCGGAGAAGACGATGTGGCTGAAGGTCCCTTCTACCGTTTCTTGGGAGACCTTACAGAGAACGGCAACGGCAAACTTTACGTTCTCAAAGAGGAAAACCCTCACTTAAGTACTTATGAAAGACTTCTCTAGAAACCTAGGCTGGTGAAAACCCAATTGAAAAACGAATTGAGTGTAAACCGTTTAGCGTGGAAACTACTAGAAAAACTATACGAGAAATCACGTTATTACGGGGTTACCGTGGAAAAAACAAGCTCAGAAACAACAATTGTGGATGCAGGGATAAAGGCCAGGGGCGGATTTCAAGCTGGAAAAATTATAACAGAAATTTGCATGGGCGGATGTGGAAAAGCTGAAATAACATATTGCAAGTACGGCGAACTGGAACTTCCATCAATAATTGTTTACACAGATCATCCAGTTATTGCAACATTGGGTTCACAGTATGCAGGTTGGCAAATACGAGAGGGAGACTACTTTGCGATAGGGTCTGGACCAGCAAGAGCCCTTGCGCTAAAACCTGAGGAAATTTACAATAAAATTGAATACAGAGACGATTTCGACAAAGCAGTCATAGTTTTAGAAACCGATAAGCATCCCTCAGCAAAACTTTTGAAACGGTTCGCAAAGGAATGTAAGGTTCCACCGGAAAATCTAGCAGTGATTTTGACTCCTACAGCTAGCGTAGCTGGTGCAACGCAAGTTTCAGGTAGAATAGTGGAAACTGGAATTCACAAACTTAACATGCTTGGGTTAGATTTGAAAGTGATCTTGCACGCATGGGGATGCGCGCCAATTCTTCCTATTCATCCAAAGTTTACACATGCCATGGCGAGAACGAACGACGCAATCCTCTATGGAGGAGTAGCCTACTTCGTTGTTGAATGCAAGGATGAAGAAGAACTGAGGAAAATAGTTAATGAAGCGCCATCCAAAGCCTCTAAGGCTTATGGCAAGCCTTTCATAGAGATCTTTGAAGAAGCAAACTACAACTTCTACAAAATAGACCCAAACCTCTTTGCACCAGCCGTTCTAATCGTGAACAACGTGAAAACCGGCAAAGTATTTAAGGCTGGAGCAACGAATGCCGAAGCGTTAGCGAAATCTTTAGCTATTTAATCGGACTTGCTTGGCTTAAGCTTTGGAACTACGTGGGGTTTTGTGAAAAATCTACTGACAAAATCACTGAAGCCGCGATTGCCTATTATGGCAGCCATCAAAAAGCCTATTATCGTCACTTCACCGATCGCTTTGGGTAATATGTATAAGGTAAATATGAATGCTCCTCCGCTTCCAAGGAAAAATGGCATCAGATAGGCACAATAGGCATAAGTGAAGAGGCCTTCAGGAATATAAGCCAGAAGAGTCGCTGGGATTGCAAGAAGGGATGAATATTGCTTCTTTCCCAAACCTGAACCTCTCGCGATGATTCCAGCAGTTAAACCTGTCAATCCTTTTCCCAGCGGTAAACAAAGCAAACCCAACCATGAACCCATACCCATAGGACCAAACATTATTCCCGGGAATATTCCTACAAAAAGTCCTGAAATGAAACCCGTCTTAGGACCTCCGTAAAATCCAGCAATGAACGCAGCTATAAGAGAAAAATCAATAGCTATCATTCCAGGAATAAGATTTCCAGAATAATAGGAGATCACAAACAGGAAGTTCCCAAGCACACCCATCATCAATACGAACGAAACAGTTTTGGCGTCCATATTTTTCTCCTCTCGGAACACCTGAATGTGAAGTATTAGTCATTATTTAAGAGTAGTTACTCAAAATGGAGTACTGTTATATGATAAAACTCGAAAAATAAATATGGCATACATCTATTTGTTACTGGGAATCTCCTTGTCAGATGCTCTAAAAATCTCTGCAAAAAACGCTAATGATTGGCTTGAAAAGGAGACTGGTTCAATTTTCATTCCAGTCCATGAAAAAGCTCGAAAACTACTTGGCAGAATGGAAAAGACACTTGAC
>DAOVMU010000001.1 GCA_030630585.1 Candidatus Bathyarchaeota archaeon
AAGCTACGCGAAGCAGACATACTTGTACTAGCCACACCTGTCTACATTCCCTTACCTGGTGAGATGCAGAATCTGATTAATAGGCTGTGTCCTCTTATTGAGCCGATTCTGGAGTTTCGAGATGGTCGTACGCGTGCCAGATTTCATGATGATGTTAAAATTCGCAAGATCGTCTTAGTTTCTACGTGTGGTTGGTGGGAAATGGGCAATTTCGGCACAGTGCTTCGGATTGCTGAAGAACTTGCGAAAGACGTGAATGTTGAGTTTGCAGGTGCCGTTCTGCGTCCCCACGCATATCTTATGGTTGAGAATAAGGAGAAGGCAAAGAAGGTTACGGAGGCGCTGAGGCAAGCTGGCTACGAGCTCACCAAGAAAGGGCGGATGTCCAAGAGCCTCCTTGAGGTTATTAGTCAGCCTCTCGTTTCTGAAAAAGTGTACAGGCACAGTCTTAATGAAGCGTATGAAAAGGTGAAGAGCGGAGAAAAAGATTAAACGCGTTTGCAGGCTTAGAAGCAACAAAACAAAAAATGGGGGGTTTTGCGGGAGATATCTCAATGTGTAGCGGGTTCAAATCCCCGCGACCCCACCGGTAATCTCCTCAGGGCAGGGAGATCATTGTAAGGGTCTACTTAGGTTTTCGACAAGAACGGCGAATTCCCAATATAGCTTTACCGTGATACATAACCTAGCCTATCATCTGTTCAAGGTTTATGGCGCAACACCGCCACCTTTTGTGGAAAGGTGCCATATGGAAAATAAATGAACCGTAGAGGATTCCTAGTTCCGCACATCCTCTTGCAAAATGCTCTGTGTTGAACTCCATGCAATGTGCGCTATTGCAAAGCTTAAATAGGGATTTTTCCGCAAGATAGGATGAAGGTAAGAGTTGAAATGTCAGGTTCTTCTTTTGTTAAGAGTGTTGTGCGGACTTGTCTTCGAATTGGGAAGGAAGACCGAGTGATGCTTTTCACTTGGCGTCATACACTTGACTTGGCTGAAGCTTTTGTGATAGAATGTAGAAGGGCGGGTGCACAGGTTCATGCTGCCTTCTTGAGCGATGAAATCTTTTACGACAGAGTTCTCAATCTTCCATTGGAGTACCTCAAGACGTCTGATCCCTTTGATCTCACATTAATGGACATAGCCACCGCTGAAATCATGATATCAGGTCCTGAAAACCCTGAAAGACTCAGGATGGTCTCAGCTGAGAAATGGGCTGCCCTTGCCGAAGCTGACAAACCATTCATGGACAAGTTCCTAGAGAAAAGGTTCCGCGGGGCACACATATCGTTGGGATACGTTACACCTCAAAGAGCAAAGACTTACGGCTTCAACCATGATTCCTGGAGAGAAAACGTCAAAGCCGCTTTAGATGTCAAGTACGAGGACATGCGAAAACTCGGAAAGAAGCTTGGAAACGTCTTGGAGAAGGCCCACGAAGTTCACATAACAACCTCTAAAGGAACAGACTTAACCCTAACACTGGAAGACAGACCTGTACACATTTATGACGGTGTAGTCGACGACGAAGACATGAAGAAAGGAGCAACATTCGTAACGTTGCCCAGTGGAACCGTCCAACTCGCTCCCGCGGAAACAAGCGCAAACGGAATTTTCGTCTCTGACATCCCTGAACCACAGTGGGGGTTACTCATTCACGACATGAAATGGGTTTTCAAAGAAGGCAAGTTAGTTTCCCTTGAAGGAGGGAAGAACAGTGAAATCCTTCGAGAAAACTGGGAAAAGGCAACAGGGGACAAGGATAGGATAGGAAAGCTTATCTTGGGAATAAACCCGAAAGCGAAGACAGGTTTCATTGACATCTCAATTGTCCTGGGAACAGCAACCATAGGTGTAGGTGACAACAGAGAATTAGGCGGCAAAAACGAGAGCAAATGGGGCATCCCCATTACTGCTACCGAACCCACCATTAAGCTAGATGGAAAAACTATTATCAAACGAGGTGAGCTTACCCTCTAGATTCTACATTGAGCACTCGCAAAAATGTGGTTATCTTTAAGCCGTGCAAGCAGGTACAAGTTTGGAGAGCGTGCAGTTGATGAATGAAGAAGAGAAATCTCCGTCAGTTGAAGAATTGAGTAAGAAACTCAATCTAGTAGTGAAGAGACTGGACACCCTAGAAGATGTAATCCTAGTAGGCAACAAGGTCTACATGAGGGTTCCTTCAACGATAGCCGAGCAGTACTTGGCGGGAGAGCCCCGTATCCACCTAGAAGCGAAACTGATTCTGGAAACGAAGAGGGTGAAAGTCGGCGAAAAACTGAACATCCAGATAGAATTTTTCAACGAAGGAAAAACATCCGTTTTTCTGACAGAGATTGAGGAAATTCTCCCAGTCGGTTTTCAGCTAATTGCCAAACCGGATTACTGTCAATTTGACGGCACTCGCCTAAGCATGAGTGGAAGGAAGCTTGACCCATCAAAAAGCATGCGGCTAGGGCTAACCCTAAGACCGCTTCAACAAGGCATATTTGCGGTAAAGCCAAGAGTTGCTTACTCTAACGGGGCTAAGCGCCAAATGTTCTGTAAGCCCACACCTGCGACGGTGGATGTCTTGAAAAACGTTCTTCCCGGTCGTATTAGCACGGGATACGACAAGCTTGACAGCTTGCTCCTCGGTGGAATACCTCAGAATTACGCTGTCATACTGACCTCCATTTCCTGCGACGAAAGGGACATGCTGATCGAAAAGTTTCTAGAAAAAGGGGCAAAACAGGGTCAAGTCACCATTTACGTGACTATTGAAGCTAGCGGAGTGAAGACTCTCGCAGAGGAGTTTCAGTCAAACTTCTACCTTTTTCTGTGCAATCCTCAAGCAGACACGATGATCAAAAGCTTACCCAACGTGTTCAAGCTGAAGGGCGTAGAGAACCTAACTGAGATCAGCATCGCACTAATGTCAACGCTCCGCAAACTCGACGCATCACAGGGCGACCCAAGAAGGGCTTGCATAGGAATAGTATCAGATGTTCTTCTACAACACCGTGCCATTCATACCAGAAGATGGCTCACCAATTTGATTCCAGACCTGAAGTCAAAAGGCTTCACTACTCTGGCAATCATGAACCCCTACATGCACGACACGCAAGAAGTCCAAGCAATCCTAGACCTGTTTGAAGGGGAAATCAGCATATACGAAAGAGATTCAGCGAAATCTCTGAAAGTCAGAAAAATGCACAATCAAAGATACTTAGAGAGTGAACTACCTCTCAGAAAGGAAAAGCTAAGCTTTGCGCACCCGCCAAAAACAAGTGACTGGGCAAGATTCTAGCTCGAATAGCCCGCATGCTCTTGTCAAAGATGGCAGTGTCAAGTTTTTCTAGGGCGCAACGTCACGTGGACCTTTCCACCCAGTGAGCCTCTTTCTCTGTTATCTCCTTCTTCCAGATTGGCGTTTCATTCTTGACTCTATCAACTAATTCGATTACTGCTTGGAAAACTTCCTCACGATGCTTCGACGCTACTAAGACGCACATCACGTCCTCTCCAACCTTCACCTTTCCTGTACGGTGTTCCGCTATGGCATCTATTATTCTATACTTCTTTTCCACATCCTTCAATGTTCTCTCCAAAACTTTGGGCGCTAACACCTCATGCGCATCATACTCCAGCCTTAGAACTTTTTCGCCACCAGATGTTCCTCTGACTGTTCCTATGAAAATCGCTATTGCACCTATATCTTTTGATGCTTCCTTAAGTTGACTGATTAGGGATTGCAAATTATCCAGTTTTTGAGAAACCTTCACCTTCATCTTAACCACCAGAGGGTAAGGGCATGACATCAACTACGTCTCCACCCCTAAGCTTTAACCTTACTAAATCTGAATGCTTGACGAAGTTGTTGTTAACGCTGATCATCACGTTGTCTTTTAGCTCTAATTCGTCATTGACAATTACACTCATATCGTTACCTATGATTTCCGCCACTTTTCCCATTAGAGAGATGAAGTTAGAATTCTCCTTAAGCTTCAGAACAACCCCCCTGACTCCTAACTTCTCCCTCAAACTCGCGTAGAATTTCACCCTCACCTTTCCATATCTCGAGGAACGCTCCATTTTATCCTCCACCCACTGACGCAAGTATTGAAACGTAATCCGCGCACGCTGCAACTATGAATTCAGCTTTGCGGAAAACCAAAGGATTCTGCAAAGACATAATAATTGTCCCAGCATCATAAGTCACTTCCTTGTACTCCAAGCGTCTAAAAAGCTTCTTCGCCATAATTTTTCCTCTTTCAAAAGACTATTGTATCCGTATGTTACTTAGCATTTTCTAGAGCAAATCAAGGCTATGTGAACCTCAATGAGCGCTGTCATATGCACCATTTGCAAGCGTGGGGAAGCTTTCTTTTTTAGACCATACTCTGGAGAGAAACTATGCAGAAGATGCTTCATTAAATCCGTTGACGAAAAGGCTAGAGCTACTATTGCCAAGTACCGGATGCTTGAATTTGACGATGAGATAGCTGTGGCTGTTTCTGGCGGGAAGGACAGCGTCAGCCTGTTGCATATTTTAGCTAAAATAGAGCGGGACTATCCGAAGTCTTCGCTTGTAGCAGTTACAGTAGATGAAGGAATTAGAGGATATCGAGATGAAGCTCTGAAAATAGCGGCTGAAAACTGCAAAAAACTCGGTATAGAACACCACATAGTCTCTTTCAAGGAGCTTTATGGCTACACATTAGATGAAATTATAAAGCATCTGAGAAAAAAGGGAAAAAGCAAACTAACACCATGCGCGTACTGCGGCGTACTAAGAAGAAAAGCGTTAAACGTTGTTGCAAGAGATGTCAAAGCAGATAAGCTTGCAACCGGCCACACATTGGATGATGAAACACAGACAATTCTCTTAAACATTCTTCACGGCGACCCCTTAAGAATGGCAAGGCAGAAACCAATCACAGACAAGGCGCATCCAAATCTTGTGCAAAGAATGAAGCCCTTCTGCGAAATTCCAGAAAAAGAAACAGCCCTCTACGCTTATGTCAAAAAAATAACGTTTCAAGACATACCATGCCCATACGCCTCAGAAGCCTTAAGAAATGACATACGCCTTTTTCTGAACAGAATGGAAGAGAAACATGCTGGAATAAAATTTACAATATTCAAGTCAATACAGAAAATCAGACCAGCAATAGCAAAGATTGAAAAAAAAGAAGAATCAAATAAATGCAGCAAATGCGGTGAACCAACAACTGGAAGGATATGTAAAGCATGCCAAATGCTTCAGCAACTGGAGACGCCTTAGTCCCTATTCACGTTCAAACTGAAAGAAAGAATATAAAAAAGTGCGCGTCAACTTAGTTAGATCAACATGGGGGACCGAAAATAATTCGTTTTGATCCTGAAGAATATTATAAGAGGCAAACTGTTCTGCACGAACTCGGACATGAAGGACAAGAAAAGCTAAAACACTCAAAAGTCGCGGTTATCGGATTGGGAGGGCTTGGAAGTGCAGCAACTCAATATCTGGCTTTAGCCGGTGTAGGGTATTTGCGCTTAGTAGACCAAGACACCGTGGAATTGCGCAACCTGCACAGACAAGTACTCTATAGCCTTGACGACTTAAGATTTCCCAAAGTTGAGGCAGCAGCAAAAAGGACTAAACAGATAAATCCAGAGGTGCATGTAGAGCCCTTGCCGGAAAACGTGAGAGAGAGCAATGTGGAAGAAATTCTTGACGGTGTGGATTGTGTCATTGACGGACTGGATAATATGCGTACGCGTTATCTTTTAAACAGGGTAAGCGTAGAAAGGGAAATTCCTTATGTTTATGCGGCTGCCATCGGAATTGAGGGTTACCTATCTGTGTTCACTCCTCCTGAAACACCATGCCTCGCGTGTAATTTCCCAAACCTAGACGACCGTTACCTGCTTACATGCGAAACCCGCGGTGTTCTCGGCGCTACAACAGGGATCATAGGGACCATGGAAGCCATGGAAGCCATAAAGATACTTGCAGGAATCGGAGATACACTCAGAAATACCCTTTTGGTATGTGATTTTTACGACATGTACATAGCCAGAGTTGATATTTTCAAAAACCCCAAATGCTCAGTTTGTGGAGAAGCTAAAGCAGAGAAGGGTGTAGAAGCGGCCGAACGGTTAGTTTGGTTATGTGGTCAAGATACGGCGAATGTGAATCCACGAAAGCCCTTGAAACTAAGCGTTGATGATGTGTATAATCGTTTAAGCAAGCGTTTTAGAGTGCTTTTGAAGTCGTCTTTTGTTGTGGTGTTTAAACACAATGATGTAGAGGTCAGCCTATTTAGAGGAGGCAGAATGCTAATAAAAAATATTAAGAGCAAAAAAGAAGCATTAAAGGTCTACAACACCGTTATCAAACAGTTAGAAGTTGAGACGGACTAACGTTCCGGTTTAGGTTTGGCGTTTCAGCGCTCCTGAGCCCATTATCGTAAACTTTTCAGAAAAGCGCGCACTAGTAAAAGATTTTTGGAAGAAACGACCATACATAGACTTGAGTGAAAACATGAAAGTCAAAATAAAATATCTTGGCAGAACCATGGAACTCTTTGGTTTATCTCCAGACCAAAAAGAAGAAACAATCTCCTTACGTCAGAAATCTTTGTATAAAGATGCTTTAGAAAAAATTAAGGAGAAATTCTTGCGGGCTAACAAAAACAAAGACATAGGAAAATATGACATCTTCAATGATATTGCAGTTTTCTCTAAAGGTAGAATTTTGAGAAATATTAAGGAAAGACCAATTGACCATCCAGAAATAATCATTGCTCCACTCATTGCGGGAGGTTAATTCTAAAAATCTCTCTCCCCCCGGCGCGCCCGAGCGACCTACTGTTTTCAATGAGCAAGTCTTTATGAGAAATACATTATGCTAGTTTGCAGACGCTGGTGATAATCTTCTTCAATTCTCTGTAGTTTTCTAGTAACAAGAAACCGGCACTTGTCAATTCCGATCTGCCTCCGTGTTTACCACCTTTCTGAGTCATTACTATACGTTCCTCTAAGTGTTTCTCTACCTCTTTAATAAGGTCCCACGCATGGCGGTAAGACATTTTTGTAGCTTTTGCTGCGGCGCTTATCGACTTTTCCTTTCTTATCTGATCCAGAAGCATGTAAGTTCCTTCTCCAAAAACATAGTTGTCTCCAATTTCAAACCATAACTTGAAGACAGGTTTGATTTTTCCCTTTTCTAGCGAAAATGACAATTGCGATATCACCTCTATAACATTACACTTGGTTTTTTATTTAGGTGTTTTTGAATGTCCGATCACAAGTTTTTCTCTGAATAAGTCAATCAATTGTCTGAACTGAAGACGCTTTAAAGGCCACGAAAACTTTAGAGGAAAGGTTCAGGTGCATCTCTATGAAAGAGCGTTTGGTTATTTGAACTACAAACTGTTTTCCAGCCCTTATTCTAAGCCTTACTGTTGGTCCTAAGTCTAGGATTTCAGCTATTTCTCCTTCAAAAACGTTTCTTGCACTTGAAACAATTTTGGTTTTCGACAGAATAATATCTTCAGGTCTTACGAAAACAGAGATTTTCCCAGACCTTCTTGTTGCAGCCTCGATCTGCATATGATCTCCAACGTTGATTATGGATGTTCCATCTTTTGTAACGTGCGAAATTCCTGAAAAAATGTTTTCGACTCTCGCAAAATCCGCTAATTTCTTGGAATCATCAAGTATTTCACGGGTTTTTCCGACATCAACCAGTTTTCCGTTGTTGATTAGAGCAACTTTTTCAGAAAGAGCTTTCACTTGAAAAAGGTTATGTGTTGCCAACACTATAGTTGTGTTTGTATCTTGTGCTATTTGAGATATGGCTGCTTCAATTATTGACCCGCTTCTTTGATCCAAGTTTGCTGTGGGCTCGTCTAATAACAGAAGTTCTGTTCCGAGTGCCAGGGCTCTTGCAAGGGAAACTCTTTGCTGTTCTCCTCCAGATAATTTCTTTGCAGGACGTTTTCCATAACCTTCAAGTCTTACCAGCCTTAGAACATTTCTAACTCGCTCATTTGCCTCCTTATTTGAAAGTCCTCTAAGCTTCAGTCCATACGCAATGTTCTTGTAGACTGTTGCATTGAACAATGCAGTTTTTTGAAAAACCATTGTGGTTTTTAACCTAAGCTTAGCCATGATTCCCTCCTTAACCAATTCTTTATTAAGGTACACTTTTCCCTTTGTGGGCTTTTCGATGCAAGCCAAAATTTTTAACAGCGTGGTCTTTCCCGACCCATTTGGTCCTATTAAGGTAAATACTTCTCCCTTAGGAATTTCCAACGATACACCATGGAGAGCAGTTATTTCTCCATACATTTTGGTAACATTGTCTAATTCGGCCATCACGCTCATCGGAATCGCCTCTGCAACAGGTTCGTAAGGAGACTTATCGTCAATACAATGGCTAATAATATTGTGGCTAATGCTATGCTTAAGGAGATTTCTCCACGACCAGTTTCCATAGCGATTGCAGTCGTCAAAACTCTGGTGCTTCCACGAACATTGTGACCAATCATAAAGGCGACGCCTAACTCAGCAATTGCCCTGTTAAAGCTTCCCATGACAGCCAACGCAACGCTAGAGGTTGATTCCTTCAAAACGGCAAAGGCAGCTTCAACTTCTGAAGCCCCCAAAGTTTTAGCCAAGTCTTTAATTTCAGGTTCAACAGCTTCAACAGCGCTTACTGTAAAGCTTATCATTATAGGCGTTATGAGAATCGCTTGCCCCAGAGCGACACCTAAGGGATTAATAAAGAGGTCTAAGAATCCAAGAGGGCCAGAGCTGGAGAGCAGAAGATACAATATTAAGCCTAATGCGACAGTGGGCATTCCAAGCAGTGCATTAAATATGCTTTTGACAAAATCTTTCCCAACGAAACTTCCGAGACCAATGATCAGTCCAGTTGGGACACTCCAGATAATCGCCAACGCTGTCGCTGTTCCTGACACGTAGATTGATCGCAGTGTTACTTCCATGATTTCAGGATCCGCTGAAACAATTAATGTAATTGCTCCTTTCAGGCCTTCATAAAATTCTTCAACCGAAGCAATAACCAAAACTATTGCTACAATCACAAAAAAAGAAATCAGAAGAGGAATCGGTTTCAACTCGTTTCTCAGTCTCATATAGCTCACTTTTCTCCTTTCAAGCTATTTTTGGTTAACCGTAAAGCTCTGGATAATCACATCTACATTTAGGTGGACATTCCGAACCGTTGAAATAAGCATAATCTCTAATCATTTGCGTTGTCGAATTTACATTGTCTCTCAGAAGCTCTACTGCAGGATAAAAAAGGGCTTGTCCATACGTTGAGAATCCGTAGTTCTGGATTATTTGTTGCCCTTCTCTTGATACTAGGAATTTTGTGAATGTAGTTGCCGCTTCAAAGTTTACATTTCGATTCGTCGTTTTATTTGCAGCGATGGCGCTGTAAACATTGATTAATTCAGCTTCTTGGCTGACTAGAATTTTCAAATTGGGCACCGAATTCGACGTGCCTTCACTGTATGCAAGAAAAGTTCCAATATCAGTTAGAGTGTAAGCTTCCAGCTCGTTAGCGGTAATTAAAGTCTTTCCCATTCCAGAACCTGTTTCTTTGAACCAACCTTTTTCATCTCTTAGAAGCGTCCAGTTCAAACCAGCAGCAGTCCACAGAGCTTTTTCCTTGCTGTGCGTTCCTGAATTGTCTCCTCTGGAAATCCATATTGCACTGGACTTTCTTCCTGCAGAAACAATTTTGGACATGACGTCTATCACAGATAAACCTTCGATTTGAGCCGAATCATCATTAGAACCAACAATTTGGAAAAAGTTGTACGCTATAATTTTTCTGTTAACGCCATAGTTTTCCTCGAGGAATTTCAGTTCTTGGGAGGGTGAGTGCACAAGCAACATATCCGCATCTCCACACCGTGCATACCGGATGGCTATGCCTGTGCCCACCGAAATGAAGCGTAGGTCAATTAGGTATTTTTCTTCAAAACGCTCTTCAATCTCGTCTAGTAAACCCGTGTCATATAGACTTGTGGTGGTTGCCACTACTAGTATTTGCTTGTTGGATGCCTGTAGATAATACCACGTTCCTGCAACTGAGGCTGTTGACACAATTACAGCCGTTATTATCACTATTCCCCACGTTCCGAGTTTTGTCTTCATTTCACCAGCTCCTTCAGCATTATGCATGTGTGTGCATATCGCTTTTTTTATTAAGGATCCACCTTATAAACATTGCAAAGCAAAAAATCGCCGATTCGGTTTCCTTTCAAGCGTAACGCTTAACTAATAGGCAACATCGATATGAATAGCCGTGCATAACACTGGAGCCAATAGCATGACCATCAAAACCAAGAAAGACGAAACGCCATCGGTCACATTACATGATAAATTCGGCAGAGCACTTAACAGCCTAAGAATTTCTGTCACCCAAAGATGCAACCTCCAATGCTTTTACTGTCACAGGGAAGGTGAAGCTGCTTCAAAAAACGAAATGACTAAGGAAGAAATCGCAAAGATTGCAAGAATGGCATGCGAGTTTGGCATGAAGAAGATAAAGCTAACAGGTGGCGAACCTCTTCTCAGGGAAGATCTTCCAGACATTGTCCGGGAAATCGCTGAATATGCTAACGAAGTTTCCTTGACAACCAACGGTGTGCTGTTAGAAAAATATGCCCAAACGCTTTCCAAAGCAGGGCTTAAACGGGTGAACGTAAGCCTACCATCACTTAACCCTGAACACTTCCGAAGGATCACGAAAAAAGACTGCGCCCAACAAGTGAAGGACGGCATAAAAGCAGCTGTGCAAAGTCATCTTCACCCAGTTAAGATCAATATGGTCGTGTTGAAGGGAATCAACGTTGACGAAATCCCGAAGGCTATAGATTTTGCGCAAGAAGTTGGCGCCATACTTCAACTGATCGAATTTGAACCAATTCAACCTGAAAATTACGTTCACTGGAAAACGTTCCACTATGATCTGGTCTCTACAGAAAACTGGTTGAAGGAGAAGGCTGTTTCGATTCAAGAGAATCCTCTTCATAAAAGAAGAAGATACATTTTAGAGAAAAACAGTAGTCCAGTGTGTGTAGAGATTGTCCAACCCATGCACAATTCCACATTCTGTGAAAACTGCACTCGCCTGCGGGTCACCTCCAACGGCAAATTGAAACCGTGTCTCCTCAGAAAGAACAATCTTGTGGACATCGTCTCACTTATCAGAAAAGGTGCAAGTCCAGATGAATTAAGAGAAGCTTTTAGAAAGGCAGTCATGCTTAGGGAACCATATTGGAAAAGAAGGAATGAAGAACTCCAGTTGGCATTTGCTTAGGCAGTGGTGATAACAATGTTGAAGATAACGTATGAGGATTTCTCCATAGAGGAAATTATTCAAGAAACCAAGGCTAAGGAGATCGGTGCCATCGTTTCTTTTATTGGAGTTGTTCGTGGGAAATCTAACAGCAAGGATGTTGACAAGTTCGAAATTAAACCTCCTGAAGAGATGGCTCTTCACCAAATGAAAAAAATTCGAGCTGAAACCTTCCAAAAATTCGACGTGAAACGAATATCAATTGTCCAAAGAATTGGTTCGCTTAAGGTTTCAGAAAACATCCTGCTGATTGTTGTGGGCGCTCCACATCGTGACGAAGCATTCAAAGCATGCAGACATGTTTTAGAACAAATGAAAAAGATGGTGAAACACTGGGAAAAAGAAATCTGCATGAGAGAAAAATCAGTGGATTAAAGGTGAAAACATGACAAGGAAACATGGGGGATTACGTCAACCTTTGAAAATGGTAGATGTATCTAACAAACCTGTAATTAAGAGAACCGCAGAAGCAGAAGGCAAGATTTGGCTGCAACCTGTAACTATTAAGAAATTACGTCGCGGACTCGTTGAGAAAGGAGATGTTTTCTCAGCAGCAACCATCGCTGGAATACTCGCTGCAAAAAAAACCCCGGAACTTATTCCCTTATGCCACTTAATTCCCTTATCTAAGGTAGACATACACTTCAGTGTTCACGAAGAATATGTCACTGCGAAATGCACAGCGATAGGAGAATGTAAAACAGGCGTCGAAATGGAAGCGCTCGTAGGTGTAAGCGCGGCGTTGTTGACCATGTGGGACATGGTAAAATCCTTGGAAAAAGACGATAAAGGACAATACCCCCGCACAAAGATAACCGAAATAAAGGTTCTCAGTAAGAAGAAGGAGACAACAACGTAATGAGTGAACATGAGCTACACCAATATGTCAAGGCAAACTTTGCAGTTCTAACAATAAGCGACACACGAAACGAAAAAACTGACGAGTCAGGAAAAATCGCAAAGAGATTAATTGACAGCGAAGGACATCAAGTTCTTGCTTACAGAATCATTAAGAACGATAAGGCTTTGATTCAAACTAACATGAAGGAGACACTTCAAAATCCCAGAATCAACGTCATTGTCACAATCGGCGGCACTGGCATAAGCAAAAAAGACCTAACCATCGAATCCATATCGGAACTATTGGATAAAAAAATCGAAGGCTTCGGAGAACTTTTCAGAAACCTAAGCTACCAAGAAATCGGCGAAGCAGCTATGATTAGCCGGGCAACTGCAGGAACCGTCAACGGAAAACTTGTCTTCTGTCTTCCAGGATCCAAAAATGCAGTGAAACTAGCCATAAACAAATTGATACTGCCGGGACTGGGACACATCATCAAGGAGGCTAACCGATGAGTAAAATGACTCCGTTCAAGGAACTCGTATCTTATGAAGAAGCTTTGAAACGAATCCACAAATCTATAAAACCCATCAATCGAACAGAATCTGTTCCCATAGAAAAAGCTCTTGATAGAGTTCTCGCACAAGAAATCATGGCAAACATGTCTGTGCCACCTTTCCATAGGGCAGCCATGGACGGATATGCAGTCAAAGCAGAGGAAACTTTCGGAGCCTCGTCCTTCAAACCAAAAACTCTGAAGCTTACAGAAATTCTGCATGCTGGCGCATCATCAAATGAAGTATTAGACAAAGGAGAATGTATTCAAGTTGCAACTGGCAGTCCCGTTCCCAAAGGTGCAGACGCTGTTGTCATGGTTGAATTCACCGAGAGAAGCGACAATACTGTTAGCATTTTGAAACCAGTATATCCAGGAGCAAACATTTCGCCCAAAGGAGAAGACGTTGAAGAAGGGCAGATTGTCCTTGAAATTGGAAAACAGCTTTTTCCCGCTAGAATCGGTGTATTAGCTGCTCTGGGACGAGAAGAAGCAACAGTGTACGAGAAACCGCGGATCGCAGTGGTTCCAACGGGAACTGAGATTCAAGAAGTCGGATCTCCTCTTAAGAAAGGACAGATTTACGATGTAAACTCATACACACTATCCTCCATTATAACTAAAAATGGGGCCATTCCAGTAAAATGCAAAGCTGTTCCAGACACAGCTGACGAACTCAGAACAACCGTAAAAAAACTGATTCATCACGATATGATCGTCTTTTCAGGCGGAAGCTCCGTGGGTGAACAAGACCTCTTAGTACGTGTAGTTCAGGAGTTCGGAACCGTTCTCTTTCACGGTATCCAAGTGAAACCTGGCAAACCAACCTTATTTTCTCTAATAAGAGGAAAACCTGTCTTTGGAATGCCTGGATACCCAACATCTTGCCTGCTCAACGCTTATCTACTACTCGCTCCCGCCATCCGACAGATGGCGAGGTTACCGCCAAAAATAGAGAAAACCGTGAAAGTGAAACTTGCCAAAAGAGTTGTATCCTCCACAGGCAGAGCACAGTTTCTAACGGTGAAAATAAGAGACAATCAAGCTTATCCCGTTTTTAAACAGTCGGGAGCAATAACAAGCATGACAGAAGCTGACGGATACATAATCTTGCCAATTAACATCGATGTTGTCGAAAAAAACGAAGAAGTAACCGTGTTTTTGCTCGATTAATATGCACAGTTTCTATTCCGAAACCCGTGCCCTCCAACTCTCCAACCTTTTCTTAACTTCTTCTTCAAGCCTTTCCTTTGAAATGAGATGCCCCCTAACAACAACATCATCATCTATGACAATGCTTGGAGCACTCATCAGTCGATAAGCTGACCCTTCGCCTAAGCCTTCCTTCGTCGCCATATTAACAACCCTAAAAGCGACATCGTATTTTCGCGCAACCTCCAAAGCAATCATCTTAGCCACAGAACAAACCGAACAAGTAGGCAAAGTGAAAACCTTCAACTCCAAACAGTGCAATCCCCCTCGAAAACTATTCTTAGAGGGAATAGCTTTTAAAACCTTTCATGAAAAGCTTAACATGCGCAAAAACGCTTAAATTGATTCGAAAGAAGCATATTAAATGGGCAGCCTAAAAACGGGCCCGTAGCTCAGCTTGGTTGGAGCGACAGGCTCATAACCTGTTGGTCGAGAGTTCAAATCCCTCCGGGCCCACCATTCACATTCACTTCTCAAGCTTTGCAACCAATTCCGCTGTTCTTCTTCCTAATTCTTTGCAGTGCTCAAGGTCTCTCTCACTTGGAGAACCCACAGCTGCTGCGCCGTAATGCTTTCCATGTGAGCTGCCTTGAACAATCATGCCGTGGACCAGCATAGAGTGTAAAATGGACAGCAAAGTTGTTTCGGCACCCGTTGCTGTTCCACCTGAGCTTGTGAAGGCAGCGCCAACTTTTCCTTCAAGTTTCCCATGGATCCTAACTGATTCATCGATGAGAACTTTAAGCTTAGCAGACATTTGCCCATAATAAGTTGGTGAACCCATTATTATTCCATCAACACTCGACAAGTCTTCAATGATAGTTTGGTCCACCTTCTTTACAGTCACCTCAACTCCGCTTACAAGGTTAACCCCTTCAGCAACGGCAAACGCCATCTTCTCTGTGTTTCCTGTTCTAGAATCGTAAACAACCAAGATTTTTGCCATATTCACACCAACGACAGACTAGAATTTGCCAACTTAATAATTTTGACCTTTCATGTAATATAGAAACGGTTCTGAAACAACGGAAGTATGCTATAGAAGATTTCTCCATAAGCTATAAGTGGTTAAAACTGCATTAAGACTTTCATGAGGAGAATGGTAGACGTTGATAAGGGGAGAAAGGAGAGAAGGGAGAGAAAAACTCCTACCATCCTCCTCATACATTCCTCATATTGCTTACCTATGTTACATTTAAACTTTTCTTTCGAATTCTGAATTCAACCCGCCAAAAGACCAGTCACCACCTATTTTCGCTTCAAAACTTTCCCTTGCAAAGACAATTTTGCATTGGTTACAACGGAATTCTTTCATAATTTCATAAGCCGACTTTAGATTTGCATGGGCGTGCGCAAAATCGTCAAGCCTATAAATTATTGAGACAGGCTCTTAGTCCGGTGTCCTCTTCTATTACCCGGAAATCACCAATTGTCCAAAGTCACACAACTTCCACACCGACGGAGATGTCTCCCCCGCAAACCTCCCCTTTTCTCTAAGATGCGCATGCGCCTAAAACTTTAAGAACAAACTAGACGATGAATAGTTGGAGAGAATAAACTTGGTCTACTGCTCTAAATGTGGATTCAAGAACGAGGATGATGCCGAGGTATGCAGTAAATGTGGAGCGTCTCTTCAGATATCTCGCATCGAAAGAAGACGAAGGGCGAAGCGTGTAGAAGATGAATGTTTTGGCTTGCCACACGGCGGTGCAATCGTAGGTCTCTTCATTGGCATAATAATAATACTCTGGGGCCTCACCCAACTGCCTGGACTACTGCCTGAAGAATTTAAGTTTTGGCCATGGATAATAGTCGTCTTTGGTGTATTGATTGCCGCTGGGGCTTTGTACGGCCTTACGCGCAGACAGTAACCTATCCCTCTTTTTCTGCAACCACGAAAACCCGATGTGCAAATTGACCATCAACATCTTTAAAGGATGTCACCATACAACCAACGTGGGAAATTGCACATGAAAATTCTGTTTGTGGAGCCGCCAAGGGACTTTTGGTTTGTAATGGGAGAGTATCTCCCACCACCATACGGAATCATTCAGCTTGCTGCCTACCTTGAAAGAGAAGCCAAAGATGTTGAAATTGAAGTGTTGGACTGCACCCCTCAGAACATAGACTGGAAAGGGGTTGAAAGGAGAATTGAATCCTTCAATCCAGACATTGTGGCTGCCAGCGCATTCGCCACTTGCAATGTCTACTTGGTTCCCAGAACCTTTGAAATCGCCAAAAAAACAAACCCTAACATACTCACAGTCACAGGAGGCCAGCATTTCACAGCAACAGCCCAAGAGAGCCTAGAAACATATCCTGAAATTGATGTTATCGTACGTGGGGAAGGTGAACAAACCCTAACAGAACTGGTCAAACAAGAAATGAAAAGGTCATCTTTTCTAAGGATAAAGGGAATCTCTTTCAGACACGATGGAAAAATCCTTCACAACTCCTCTAGACCACTGATTAAGGATTTAAACGAACTCCCCTATCCCGGTTACCATTTCGTCAAGGACCTTGTTCATAAATATCATTTCGCCGCGATGGCTGGTCGCAAAGCTCCTTATGCGTTAATTGAGGGTGCGAGAGGCTGTTCACACCGCTGTACATTTTGCACTCAGTGGCAACATTGGGGCGGAGTCTGGCGATTAAAGACACCTAAGCGAATCGCTGATGAGATAGAGTTTTGCTACAACAATTATGGAAGCAGATTCATCTGGCTAACAGACGATGATTTCGGTCCAGGCAATAGAGCAAGCATCCTCGCTGATGAACTCAATCACCGGGAAGTAGGAGACGATTTGATGTTGTTTTTACAATGGAGATGCGATGACGTTATCAAGAACAAAGGCGTCTTGTCCAAGATGCGCAAGGCTGGCCTATACTGGGTTATGATGGGTGTGGAAAGCCCGAGGGGATCGACTCTTGAGAGTTTCAAGAAGGGTATAACCGCAGAAGAAGCAAAGAAGGCTGTTAAGTTACTGAAGGAGAATGATATTTTTGCACATGCAATGTTCGTGATAGGTGACCGTAAAGACACAGCTGAGTCAATTGCGGATTTGAGAGTATTTGCTAACGAGTTAGATCCAGACTTTGCGATATTTACCGCTCTCACACCGTTTCCTGGAACCGAAATCTTCGAGGAAGCTAAACGTAATGGTTGGATTGAAGATTTCAATTTGTCGCATTACGACATGGCACACGCAATTATGCCGACGGAAACCTTATCAAGGAGAGAAGTGCAGGAAGAACTTTACAATTGCTATCGGAGCTTCTACGGTTCTTGGCGAAGAAGACTGGGAGGAGTATTTTCCAGTAACAAATTAAAAAGACAGCTTTTCTGGCACATGATGAGAAAAGGCGTCGTAAGGCAATTCAAATCACTCTTTTAAAGCGACAAAACCGCGCACTTCGCCTACCTTCCTATTTCTAGAGTGTAGGGGCCCTTTGTGAATCTCTCTGCCTTGTTTTTCCCCACTGAAACCGTGTCTTCTATACGTATGCCTCCAAAACCTACAATGTATATACCAGGCTCGATAGTCACAACGTTTCCAACTGTTAGTCTATCTTTACTTTCTCGATTCAGTGTTGGTGATTCATGAACTTCTAAGCCTACGCCGTGACCTAGACCGTGGACGAAATATTCGCCGTAGCCAGCGTCATCTATCACTTTTCTTGCAGTCGCATCTATGTTTTTTGCCTTTGCTTTGGATTTCACATTTTGGAAGGCTTTCTCTTGAGCCATCTTGACAATTTCATAGATTTTCATTTGTTTAGTTAAAGGCTTTCCAGCCGTGATTGTTCGTGTCATGTCTGAACAATAGAATTGGTAGGTAGCTCCTATGTCAACCACAACCAAGTCGCCTTTCTTTATTTTCCGGTGAGTGCAGCCTCCATGTGGAAACGCTGAACGGACTCCTGATACCACGATAGTTTTGAACGCTGTTCCCCAAGAACCTTTTTTACGCATTGCATACTCAATTTCCGCGGCAACTTCATATTCTCTTACGCCTGGCTTAATTACTTCATAAGCGACTTTCATGCCTTCGCTTGTTAATTCTCCAGCTTTTTGCATAAGTTCAAGTTCTTCTTCATCTTTTACTTTGCGAAGCGCTCTTACAGGTTCATTTTCAACCTTGATTTTGGCTATTCCTCTCAAAACTCTGCCGAGTTTCAGGTAGTCTGCAACGTGTGGAACACCTGCAATTGTGTCTAAGCCAAGCTGTTTAATTCTTGAGGCCTCGACTTTCTCGGCGATTTTAGTGGCCAAGTTCTCGCCTCGTTTGACTAGTTCAACCTTGAATCCTTTAGTTTTGGCTTTGACTTGTTCATAATTGACGCCGTAAACATAGATTATGCTTTCACCGGTTTTTGGAATAAGTACACATGATGCCCCTGGAGAACCTATGAAATACAAAAGGTTTGCTTCATTACCGATTAGAAACCCGTCCAAACCTTCTTTCTCAAAGGCTAATTGTTTCAAAGCTTCGACTCTTTTCAAGCTTTCCACCCTGACAAAGAGATTCTTTGCTACCTCTTAACCTAAAACGTTTTTGTTTGCTCTTTGCTATGAACGTTGGAGATTCTTGAAATGATTTTCAGGTGTTCTGAAGATATCCTTTGAGTTTTTGAGGTTGGATGGTCATTCCCCCCAATCGTTAATAAGGGCAACAATAGAATAGACGGCAATTTGAGCCCCGCTAGCTAGTGTTAGAAGCCAAACGCGTTTATTATTATCGGAGCGTAAGTTAAGACTATTGCTCCTGCTATGACGGAGGCTATTTGACCGCCTACGTTTACCGCCATGGCATGTGGTAGAAGCCAATTGCTTGAATCTTCCTCTCTTCCAATTTTGTGGGCTGTTCTTGCCGCCATTGGAAAGGCGGATATGCCGCAGGCTCCAATTAATGGGTTCACTTTGCCTTTTGTTATTAAGGATGCGAGTTTGGCGACTAGAATTCCAGGGATTATGTTAAAGGTAAAGGCAACTAAGCCTAGAGCGAATATTGTGAGGGTGCTTGGAAGCAGAAATGCTTGTGCGCTCATTGTTCCACCTATTGTAAGCCCTAAAAGTATTGTTGTGACGTTTGCTATTTCGTTCTCAGCTGATTTTGCAAGCCTTTTTACGACGCCACTCTCTTTTATGAGGTTTCCAAACATTAAACAACCCATTAATGGAAGCCCAATGGGCGCTATGACTCCTGTTATGATAGTGACCGTTATTGGGAAAACTATTCGAATCGTCTTAGAATAAGCCTTGGGTTCATATTCCATTTTGATCAGTCTTTCCTTGCGGGTGGTCAACGCCTTAGAAATTGGGATTTGAATGATTGGTACAAGAGCCATATAAGAATAGGCGCAGACCGTAATAGGTCCAAGCAAATCCTTAGCGAACCTTGAACTAACGAAAATAGCTGTAGGCCCGTCCATGGCTCCGATTATTCCAATACTTGACGCTTCATATGGAGTGAATCCCACAGCCAATGCACAGAGTATTGCCACAAAAATTCCAATATGCGCAGCTGCAGCCAATAGTAGAAACCAAGGTCGTTCTATTAACGCTCCGAAATCGCACATGGCACCAATCCCTATGAATAACAGGCAAGGAAATATCTCGGTTAAAATGCCAAAATCGTAGAGAAATCTCAGAATCCCGCCTTCACTCATAAGTCCTGAGTACGGAATGTTAACAAGCAACGCTCCGAAACCTATGGGAATCAACAAAAGCGGTTCATACTGCTTTTTTATCGCCAAGTAAATTAGCACACAACCAACAAAAATCATTATTGCATTGCCCAGCGGAAAGGGAAGCATACTAGTTTTTCACCCTCCTAATTGCTACTTCGTAGTCTTCACCGTTGAGAGTGACTCTAAACCTTCTTCCAAGCATTTCAGCTTCTAAGGGAAGCTCATCTGACGTAAACTCCGGCTTGGCTTGACCGCTTAAGAAGTTTTTTGTTTCTTCTGGAAACAGGGCATAGGAAATCACATCTTCTTCTTTTGTTAGCAGCTGTAAATCCTCAAGTTCGTCTCTACATTTCTTATACATAGGTTCCAAGAGGTCTGCAGGTCTACAATCTATAATTTCATCACGCCAGTTTGAACCTAAAATCTTCTTGCAGATCTCTTCTGAAATTTGCACTGGTGGATTCCCATACATCCCCCTAACATAATTTTTTGTTTCTTCCAAAACACGTTTGTATCTCCCGAAACGAACGTTCATGACTGCCTGCACTCCAACTATCTGACTTGTCGGCGTAACCAGTGGTGGCCAACCAAGATCTTTCTGAACATAGTGCGTTTCCTCTAAAACCTCGTAGTATTTATCCACTGCACCAAACCGTTCCAGTTGGATTATGAGGTTTGAAAGCATTCCGCCAGGTATTTGATGCACAATAACCGATGGGTCCACCATCATTGCCTGTTCTCTATGCAGATGCCCATATTTTTTCCACACCTTCAGGAAGTATTTTCTACATTCCATCAACAGATCAATATCATAACCCGTATCGTAAGGAGTATCCCTAAGAGCAACTACGATAGATTCTGTCGGCGGATGCCCAGCTCCTCCTGAAATTGGCGACATTGCACAGTCCAGTATGTCTACGCCTGCCTCGCACGCCTTCATGTAGGAAAGCATAGTCATTCCAGAAGTTGTGTGCGAGTGTAACCCTATTGGCACTCTTATTTCTTCTTTGCAGGCACGAATTATTTCGTATGCCCTGGATGGTGAAACCATTCCAGCCATATCTTTAAGACAAAGGGAATCACATCCCATTTCTTCGAGTTTCTTGAAAGTATTCACGTAGTATTCGACTGTATGAACTGGAGAAATCGTGTAGCATAGGCTGCCTTGAGCGTGAGCACCTACTTTTTGAACAGTCTCTATTGGCACCTTCAGGTTTCTCAAGTCGTTTAAGGCGTCAAATATTCTGAAGTAGTCAACGCCATCTTTGTGAGCGTATTCTATGAACTTTTGAACTATGTCGTCTGGAAAGTTGCGGTATGCCACTATGTTCATGGCTCTTTCAAGCATCTGCATGGGCGTGTTGGGCATTTGCTCTTTAAGTGTTTTAAGGCGTTCCCAAGGGTCTTCAGCTAAGTATCGAAGGCAAACGTCAAAGGTTGCTCCTCCCCAAACCTCTAATGCGAAAAATCCTACCTTGTCTATGGTTTTTGTTATTGGAAGCATGTCTTCTGTTCTCATACGTGTTGCAAGTAGCGACTGATGAGCGTCCCTGAAAATAAGATCGGTTATTTGCACCATAAGATTCACCTAGTCTCCATTTTCTCAACTTTTTCTCTAAGCTCCCTAACAATGGAATCTAGCTCATCAATTTTCTTTTCGAGTTCGTTCGTTTTCTTCAGCAATGTTTCAAGGTTTTTCGGAAGCTTTGCGGCTGAAGCTGTTTTGGCTGGGCAAGGCTTGGCAAGATGGATCGCTATTGCTGCTGAGAGAGCGGCTGCTTCCTTCTTGCTGATTTCGGTTGCTATTTTTCTTCCTCCCTGATGCCACTCTTGTGAAACGTAGTTACCTCAATTATCGGTTTGTTGTAGATTGAGCAGCAAACCTTGATTATATCAAATTCCGGATTGATTTCAGGAATCACCTTCTCTTGTCTGCGGCACTTGTAAACGTCTACAATTTCTCTACATTCAGAGCAATACAGGTTGTAACCAAGTGTTTTCATGATGTCCACAGTTCTAACCAATTGAAACTAGGATGTCACCATCTTTCACGGAATCACCCTCTGACACATTTATTTCCTTTACAATGCCAGACACAGTGCTTTCGATGGCGTTTTCCATTTTCATAGTTTCCAACACGATGACTGTGCTTCCTTTTTCAACTTTGCTTCCAACCTTAACTGCCACCTTGACAACCGTTCCTTGCATCGGCGCGGTTATAACTTCCTTTTTCTCCTTTACAGCTTCCTTAGAAACGGTGACATCTTCCTTAACCTCCAAAGGAGGTTTCACCTCACCTCCCTCAAATCTCTCTACTTTGACCCTGTATTCTTCACCGCCCACAATGACTTTAAGTTCTTCACCAATCTCAAACGAAGACTCAACTTCTTCAAATTCCTTTCCAACAGTTCCTAAATCTACAATCTTCACCTCATGCTCTTCGCCATTAAGCCTAATCCTGAAAGCTCTGGCTCCAGTGTCTCCAACACCCTTTTGCCCTGTTTCTTTGGTTAGCGGTACCTCAACTTCCCCAATCATCTCCCTTTCAAAAATTCTTTTGAGAGCAACACACGCCAACGCAATCACAGCTAAGGAGGAAAATACGCTAACCACACCAATCAATGTTATGAGCAAACCAAACCCCAAATTCATTAACTCTAATCCTCTTCCAAAGTGCAGAAAGAAGGTATTCTACCACGTTGATTAATAAGTTTCGTAAAATCAGCAGCATGGTACGCGCAGTATTATGCTTGCAGAGAAACATCTCCAACGAAAAAGCGCCTTATAGTTCCATCTTCAAGCCGCAGAACTAAGGCACCTTCATTATCAACGTCTAAGGCGAAACCGATCAATTTTTCGGTGCGACCTGTGATTTCCACCTGACGACCCAGAAAACCAGCATAATTTTTCCAATCCTCAAGAACGGGATCAAATCCTTCCTTTAGGAAAAGTTCGTAAAGATTCTCCAGTCTTTCAAGCAAAGTCCTGAACAGCTTTTCTAGATGGATTTTTCGACCGAGCTCGTTTTCAAGTGAAGTGGCAACTTTTCCCAGTTGCTCTGGTAGTGCCTTTTCTACGTCGAAGTTTGCGTTGACTCCTACACCTACTACGACGAAATTAACGGTTTCGCCTATCGTATTCATTTCTGCGAGTATACCGCAGATTTTCCGTCCGTTCACCAGCACGTCGTTGGGCCACTTAGTCTCCGCATTTAAGCCGAATACTTCACGTAAAACCTGAGTAACAGCTAATCCAGCCACAAACGTGAGTTTGGAGGCTTCTCTAGGGTTGAGCTTAGGTCTAAGAATTAGGGAAAACCACAACCCGCCTGTTGGGGAATCCCATCTTCTGCCAAGTCTTCCCCGCCCCCTTGTTTGAGTTGCTGCAATTACTACAGTTCCTTCTTCTGCGCCGTACGTGGCCAGTTTCTTAGCCCATTCGTTTGTCGACTTAGACCTGCAGGAAAAGAGGATGCTTCTTCCCACACGTTTGGTGCACAAACCATCTTGAAGCTGGTTTACCTTCAGCTTTGCTGACATGCTGTCTACCACTACGAACACTTAAACGACCTGAGCATATTAAATTAAAAAGCCAAGAATCCTTCAAAGAAGTACCGCACCAGGATTCAGGTCACCCTAGGCTAATCCTTCATTGTTTAGTTCTTGGCATCATAGAGCATTAGATAGATACATTAATATATTTATCTCCATAATTTCTTTATTTCCATTACGCATCAATAAAAGGAGGAAAATGTTTGCACGGTTATGCAGGTCGAATCCTTCACGTAGACTTAACAACAGGCAAAGCCCATGTTGAGCCCTTGAACGGAGAATACGCAAGAAAATACATAGGTGGAATAGGTCTAGGAATCCGACTGTTGTTAGACCAGTCTGAACCAGGAGTAGATCCCTTCAGTCCAGAAAACCCGCTGATTCTCACAACAGGACCAATATCAGGCACTATGTGGCCTACTGGCGGAAACGGACATGCCTTCGTTTCAAAATCACCACAAAGCTTCGGAGTCGGTGAATCCAAAGCCCACGGCTCGTTCGGAACAGAACTGAAAAGAGCTGGATATGACGCCGTTATCTTTAAGGGCAAAGCTGAAAAACTCGTTTACGTGTGGATTGACGATGATTCTGTACAGCTTTTAGACGCATCACAGCTTAAGGGTAAGTCACCAGCTGAAACAGAAGACGCCATAAAGGAAGAGTTAGGCGACTATTACATTCGTGTCGCCTCTATAGGCCCAGCTGGAGAAAAACTTGCTCGCCTAGCCTGTGTCATTAACGAAAAAACCCGCGCTGCTGGAAGAACTGGAATGGGCGCTGTTATGGGTTCAAAAAACCTTAAAGCAATCGCGGTGCGTGGAACCCTTGACATTACAGTAGCGAAGCCAGAGGAGTTCATGGAATTTGTCAAAGAATTTCACGAAAGAATGAAAGGCCCAGCTACACACAAATACAGAACCCTTGGCACTGCTGCAAACGTGCTAGTGCACAATTCCCTAGCCTGCATGCCCACAAGAAATTACAACAACGCGTCTTTTGAAGGAGCAGAAAAGGTAAGCGGAGAAAATCTCAACGAAAGATTTGTGGCAAAAATAATAGGATGCAGCTCTTGTGCAATGAGATGTGAACACATGTGTGTTGTTCCCGAAGGCCCCTACAAAGGAACTATGACTAGAATGGAATATGAGACCCTATGGGCTATGGGACCATACTGTGGAGTAGACCGGTTGGATGCCATTATAAAAGGAATGGATCTCTGCAATTACTACGGAATAGACGCAATTGGCGCAGGAGTCATAGCTGGTTTTGCCATGGACTGCTACGAGAAAGGAATATTAACAGAGAAAGATCTCGAAGGAATAGATGCCAGATTTGGAAACCACGAGGCTATGGTTCAGCTCATTGAAAAAATCGGCACACGTGAAGGTATCGGTGATATACTGGCTGAGGGCGTGAAAATCGCTGGAGAAAAAATAGGTAAAGGAGCAGAAAAGCTGGCACAGCACATTAAAGGAGTTGAAGTTACTGGTTACGATCTTAGAACACTCAAAACAGCTGCCCTGGGCTTTGCAGTATCCTTCCGTGGAGCAGATCATAACAGACATGGAGCCTATAGCTTCGACGTTAAAGGAAAAGTCAACCGATTCATTGTCGAGAAAGGAAGAGGAAAACTGGTTAAGGACATGGAAGACCAGTACACCATAGTTGATTCATTAATCGTCTGCAAATTCTCAAGAGGCACTTACTACAAGGAATTTGAAGACATGGCCAAGCTTTACAATTTAGTTACGGGAGTTGAGATGACGGCGGAGGATCTGAGGCAGGCTGGTGAGAGAATAAACAATGTTGCCAGACTATTCAATATTAGAGAAGGCTTGGGTAGAAAGGATGACACATTACCATACAAGGTTATGCATCTTCCAGTCCCAGACGAAGGCCCATCAAAAGGAGCCTACGTTACACAAAAAGAACTAGATTTCCTTCTAGACGACTATTACGAAACACGCGGATGGACAAAAGAGGGCAAGCCAACCAAAGAAAAACTCAAAGAACTGGGAATGAACGACCTCATCCCCATAGTTGAGGCAAAAACTGGACCACGAGAAAAAGCGGGGGAGGAGTAGCAATGGTCAAAATTCACGAAAGAAAATTTGTGTCAGCAGATCCAGAAAAATGCGTAGGCTGCCAAGTCTGTGAATATATATGCTCACTAACAAAGGAACAGGCTTTCAACCCATTAAAATCCCGGATACGCGTTGTTCGAATAAACCAGCTAATTAACTTAGCGGTCACATGCAGACTCTGTGAAGACCCACCTTGCGTTGCTGCATGTCCAAGAGACGCCTTGACACAGTCAGAGGAAACTGGTGTAATAATGGTGGATGAAGACAAATGCAACGGCTGCGGATGGTGCATTGAGGCATGTGATTATGGAGCAATCATGTTGCACCCCGAAAACAAAGTCGTGTTCATCTGTGATCTATGTCAAGAGCAAGGAGAACCCCAATGTGTTAAATGGTGCCCAGAGGAAGCCCTAGACTTAGTGACAAGTGACGTCTTGGCTCAGAAGGCAAGAATCACAGCAGTAAAGAAACTATTCCAAGAAGCCCTAAAAACTGCTCCTGTAGCACCTTAAATCTTCCCTTTTTAGAAAAGCAATTTACAGACGCGGATTTCCGTATCGCTCAACCGAACTCACGGCTTATCCTTTATGTCTCATAACTGCGTCTCCACAATATACGCAGAAATTAAAAAGAAAAAGAGGGGTTATGGTTCTTTGTATCCGTATCTAGAGAGCAGTATGACTGCGTCGAAGAGGAAAACTTGGCCGTTACAGTTTATGTCCAGATTAGGATCGTAGCGAGGGGAGTCTGCCTTGGAGCCATAAGCTTTTAGCAGCGTTACAGCGTCGAAAAGGTCCACGTCACCATCTGGCCCTTCAACATCGCCAGGCCACACGATGATTACAGTGTCACCTACGTAAGTGTTGTCAGCGGTATCTGTTTCGCCGAGAACTGGTGTAGCGTACGCGCTTAGAGTGTAGTTTAAGTATCTTGTTTCACTTGCATCCCACTTGAATGGTACAATTTTGGTTTCGCCAACTAGTAGCGAGACGTTGGTGGCTGCTATGACGTTTGTTGTATTCCAATAGAGTGTTAGAGTGAAAGTTTCATTTGTTGGACCCTCGTTTGTGACGGTTACGTTGATTGGATGTGTTAGGTTTTGCCCCAAGATTGTCTGTCCATAACATATCGTAAGGTTTGTCACAGCGATATCAGGTTCCGGCAATGGTTCAAGTGGTGACGTTATCACAGCATATTCGATGCGAGCTTCCAATTCTGGATTATCAAAGTACCCATCGAGTGCCCAATGATAACCGCTTGGACTTGGCAGAAGCGTCACATGGTAGGCGTCATGAGAGACTAAACTTGCATCGTTATGTGTGACATATGGTGGTTCTGGTGGATGCACGTGTGGAACCGGTGAACGTCCTGGAGTTCTTCCAGCTTCAAAATCATCTCTAATGGGGTTGCTAATGAGCAGTTCCTGGGTGGTTGAGTTTATACCTGCAACTGTCACGTAATGACCGCCCTCACGAATTTCGGTGCCATACCAGTAGAAGCCCAACAGCAGGACAACATCTTGGCATCTTTCAACTTCTTCTTCGATGAACCAGAAGAATTCCCAGTCTTCCCACGCATCTGCCGTGTGTTCGTAGAATATACCAGTCTCACCCATATGGGCGATAACTATTAACGCATCATTCATATCGATCACGTTGTCGGTCCATGGAGGATAAGTTGATGATGCAGGCCATATGTCAGCGGCGAGGTTCCACCCCGGCATACCGGGCGAGGTTCCATAAGCAGCAGCAACTATATCACCATCTATCGAATCTACTACTCCATCGCCATTTACGTCTCCCTGTGGGTTAACTCCGCTCCATGAAAGGTACTGAGCAAGCCCTGCTTCCATGTCATGAACGTATGTGCCTGACCACCAGACTCCTGTGAATGGCCCTGTTCTCAAAGCGTCGCAATCCATCAGCCAAGCTAAGTGCTCAACAAGAAATGGAAGGTTTGCCGGGTCATGGTCATCCCAAGGGGGACCCCCATAGCTTTGAACAAGTGGAAAACTGTCGCTGTAGATTGGCGGCTGCGGCGAACCTGGATTGAGGTAGTACTCGTATTTCGAGTCATACCACCAGATTGAGTTTGCGCATGCTACAGGTCCGCAATGGCTCCATGCACCCCACATGTCGGTCCAATTGTAGGTTCCCCATTGTCTCTGGTCAAAGTCTGGCATTCCACTAGGCGCATAGTCTGGATACGGCGGTTTAATGTACCATGGTTCTTCCGGTTCTTCAAGCAGTCTTGCAGTTACATTCCATGGTGGTGGAATTGGCGGATCTTGTGGATCATCTACAAAGTCTATGTGGAATTCGTTTATTCCGTCGTTTGCGTCTACATGGAAGGTTATGCCAGCCCATTCAGGTGGCCAGATTATTTCCCACCATGAACATGGCGCAGGTACAAAACCCGGTGGATCAATAACTACGAACCAGTCGCACGTCTCGATGTCATCGATTTTTCTCTCTGCTGTTAGCTGGTATATTGGTAGTGGAATGAATGGTTCAGGCCATACCTCATCTACGTGGAAGAGTCCATCTGCAGGAATATACTGGTCTACGTGGAATTCGAAGCCTGTCGGTTCGCCAGTGTCTGGATCTAGTATTTCCCACCACGAACAATTCTCAGGGGTAAGTGACGGATCACCAACTCTGAACCAGGTGCAAGGTTGTATGATGTCTATTTTCTTTCTTACTGTAACAGTGTATGATGGCGGTATTGTGATTATTATGTCAGGTTTTGTTTCATCTACATGGAACATCGTGAATCCATCAGTTACGTCTACGTGGAACTCTAAGCCTGTTGGGGCACCAGTATCGTCCAGCACTTCCCACCATGAACAAGGGTCAGGAAGGTACTCTATCGGGTCTACAATTATGAACCAGTCGCAAGGTTCGATCTCTATAATTTTCTTTTCAGCAATCACGTAGGGCACTGGAAACTTAAACACATAAGGTTCTGGGATTACTTCGTCAATGTGGAACTCACAGCTCTCATTAGTCCAATCAACATGGAAGTTATAGCCAGTCGGCTCGCCGGTCCAAGGATCTATTATCTCCCACCAAGTACACGGTTCTGGATACCAGTCGCTAGGCCAGTGAACCTCATAATATTCACAGGGTTCAATGATGGGTATCTTTTGAATTGCCCACACTTCGTACCACGGAAACGGCAGCACATAAATGCCGGGGTCACCGTAGATTAATACCTCGTCTATGTGGAATTCACAGCTCTCATTAGTCCAGTCAACATGAAACTCAACGCCAGTCAGTTCGCCAGTTTCAGGATCAATTATTTCCCACCAAGTGCACGGTTCCGGATACCAGCCGCTAGGCCAGTGAACTTCGTAGTATTGGCATGGTTCTATGATGTCTATCTTTTTGACAGCTTTGAAAACCTCGTAAGGAATTGGAAATCCCTGGACTGGCACCGTTGCATCCACATGGAATGTGTCAAAACCATCATTGCCATCGACGTGAAACTCGCCTAAGAGTTCCCCTGTATACATGTCAATTGCCTCCCACCATGAACATTCTTCAGGCAGAAACCCTTCTGGCTCCACGACCCTGAGTAAGTCACACGGTTCGAGCCAACCATCACTTAGCTCAAAAACCAGCATTACGATGCCTGACTGAAACGCCATTTCAACACCGGATTCGAATACCATTGATGTGTAGTCTTTGAACGTCATTTCTACATCGGTCGTGAAGTCGATTTTTTCGCCAGAAGTGAAACTCATATTGCCATTTTCAGCGTAGGCTACGTTGAACGGTAGAAATGCTAAGGAACTGGCAAGCATTAGCGAAACTAAAATCAAAGCCGAAGCATTAGAACTAAGGTTTTTTGTCAATTTCTCCATTCTCCTATTTTTGAAGTACGCATAACATATGACAAGAATAAACTTTTAAAGTTTGTGAGGCTAAGTTCTATGCTTAGACCACGTTGGATCACTGTCTAGTGTTAGTGACAGTCACATCGTCTTCCATAGTTCATGCACACTATCATTAGGTCATATTCGTCTACGACGTTATATGGTTCCGCAATGTCACATCTGGGATTCCAGTTGGGGTCTCCTGGCTGAGAACCAAAAGCTAAACATATCCAGACGGCATCGTAAAGATTAACTGCAAGGTCATGGTTAATGTCAGCAGGACTCCAATAGAGGTTCATTAAAGGGTAGTTGTCAATGCCTAGCCACGGCAATTCGGTGTCTCCAATTCCATCACCATTAGAATCAGTACCATTATAATCACTCCAATAATTACCTTCGCAACCATTGTCCCAGACATTTTGGTATGAAAACACCAAATCTGCCTGTTCACTGTTTTCAACTAGATTGTTGTGAAAAATACTGTTAAGGTGTGAAGAAGAAAACCGGATTCCATAAAGATTATTCAGAATAGTGTTACGTCGAAGATAGTTGTGACTGGCTTCATAAAGGGAAATCCCTTTCTCACAGTCTCCTGCAATGTTATTTTCAACGACATTATAATCCGATTTATAAAGTTGAATCCCAACCCAATTCTTAAAGCAGCAACTATTGTTTACTATGTTGTCATTTGAAGCTTGAAGATATATGCCATAACAGTTCTCTGAAGCCGTTACGTTTTCTATCCTCGAGTCGGTTACATTATACCAGAAGAGACCATGACCGTTTTTAGTTAGGTTCAAGTTCCGCACAGTAATGTTAAGGCAGTTTATGAGGTATAGAACGCCTATGCTTGTTTGGTTGTCAAACACTTCATCTTCAGAGCCGACGACATAATTGATTGGCTTCCCGTCAACAGTGTTGCTTACGTCTACCGTATTGTTGAAATTCGAAAAACCGCCGCCGAAAACGCCGAAATTGTACGAATTGTTAAAAATCTCATTCTGATTGAGAACGTTGTCGCTTGAATGCCATAACAATACTCCATTTTCATAATTGGAAGAAATAATGTTGTCGTCTATGAGACAGCTTTGTGAAAAGAAAAGGTAAAGCCCGATTCGATTACTCGTTATTAAGCAGTGACGTATGTTGCTTCCAACGCTATGATTTAAGAGGACGCCGCAATCATCTCCATAAGGTGGAAAGTTGAACCCGCTGTTACATATGGTGAAATTGATAACGTTGACGTTGTCTGCATTCACTGACAAAACCGTGCCTGTGTTTCCTCCATCTATAACTGTTGTTGTTTTATTCTCCCCGATAAGAGTCAAAGGTTTATGTATATTCACGTTCTCACTGTATATACCTGGGTCAACCCGTAATGTATGTCCGTCCAAAGTTTCGGAAGCATCTACTGCGGATTGTATTGTTAAATAGGTTAAGTTCGTGTTTATATTACGGACAGAGCCGTAGGGACGCATCAGAGGATACCTATCTACGTCATAACTATTGACAGCATAAGGGGTGTCACCTATCCCGTCGCTACAGGTTTGGTTTTGATAAGGTCCGCTGTGTATATCTGTGCCATTGTAGCGGCTCCAGTGGTTTCCTCCTGAGGGGTAACCATCATCCCATATATTTCCTGACCATACATGAATGAACGGGTTCGTATTGTTGATGAAATTGTTGTGATAGATGAAGTTGTTGAAGAATGTTCCGTTTGGAGGCATTTTTTCTATCGTGCCATCATATGTATTGTTGTAAACCGTGTTGGCCGTTATGTTGTTGTATGAGCATGGTGAATACAGGCGAACGCCTTGGCTGTTTTGAGTAATATTATTTCCTTTCACAGTACAGCCTGTTGCGTTTTGCAGGTGAACGCCTGCAATACAATTGGAAACGTTGTTGCCAATTGCTGTGCAATTAACGGAATTTATTAATCTGATTCCATAGCCATCACCCGCTATTGTGTTGTGGAAAACTCGAGAATTCTGTGAATGATTTAATCTAATGTTCTGGCAGTTATAAAACAGAAAGTTATTTTTGATCTCGCAGTTATCAGCACGATAAACATAGATTCCGTTTTTAAACCATCCCCAACCACTGTTCTGCAATGTGAAATCAGCTATGGTTACATCATCCGCTGTTATACCTACAACAGTACCGCCACTACTACCGTCAATTATTGTTGTCGAAGCGTTTTCCCCAATAAGCGAAATTGTCTTGTTTATGACTATACGTTCATAGTAGACGGCTGAAGGAACATAGATGGTTGAGCCATTTTCAGCTTTGTTAATCGCCTCTTGTATTGAGCTAAAATTCGCCTGAATGAACCGTCGTCCAAGGTTCATAATAAGAAAATCAATGAGAGAAGGAGAATCACGATGCGCAGCAACTCGCAGGAAAACAAAGCCGGAAACAATCAACCAGAAACCTATCGAAAAAACCACTAGCAACTCCAACATCTTCACCGGATTTATTCGCATTTACTCCTCTCCTCTCACTCACCGCTCACTTCAGGATAAATAAATCCATATCGCCACCTATTACTTTAACGGACACTCGCTTGCCCCCAACATCCTAGATCTTCTTTTCACAGACCCTCAGCCTCAGGGAAGGATCTCCAGCAAAATGTCAACGATTTTCTGCGCTGATGCTTCAACCTCAGGCGTTAGTCCTTCCCCAAAACCAGCCTTCTTGGGCTCTATCAACAGCAGGGCAATTTTTGCCTCTGTCGTTTCAGCAAGGTACTCGCAAAAAATCCTTAAGGGAAGTGCATGTGTAGAATATGCTGGAAACGCCGCTAACCGTTCTGGTTTAATAAGTCTAGAATCTCCAGGTTCTAAGCCTAGAATCGCCGCGTCTACTAGCAAGACATGTGTCGGATTGAAGTCTATGATTTTCTGGATAAAGTTTTCCGGGACAGTCTCACATTCAATCAAGTAGACATTTTCAGAAACTTTTCCCTTTAAATCTTGAGCTATTTTAGTTCCAACAAAATCATCCATGCGAATAGGGTTTCCAATTCCGGCTACGACTACTTTTTCAGCGTTTGAGAGCCACGTCTTCAATTCTCCTTCCATCTTCCAGCCTCTGCTAATCATTGGACGATCTCCATAAAAACCCAACGAAAACTGAAAGGAAATAAAAAGGGCTATCTTTGCACTGTTTTGAGAAGCCTTTTTTCGTGGTTATAGATTTCTACGGTGAAGGGCATTTGTCCAATTGCGAAGTGTGAGGCACATGCGAAACACGGGTCATAGGCTCTGAAAGCCATTTCAACCTTGTTGAGTAAGCCTTGGTTTACGTTACCACCGTGAATTAAGCCTTTGGCTGCATCACGAACGGACATGCAAATTGCTGGGTAATTGTTAGTTGTTGCAACAATCAGGTTCACATTTTTGATGAGTGCATTCTCGTCCAACAAATAATGATGGATTAAGGTTCCTCTAGCTGCCTCTACTACTCCTACGCCTTCTCCAGGTTTGCCTGGCAGGTTGCGGATATTCGTGCTTGTTATCTCCGAGTCTTTGCATAGTTCTACTGCTCTTTCTGCAGCGTAAAGTAACTCAATGAGCCTAGCCCAGTGGAAAGCCAATGTGGAATGGACAGGTTTTCCACCTAAAGCCTTGTACATAAGCTCATACTCTTCTTGTGCAAGCGGGGTAGCCATACCATCTGCGGCGTTAAGTCTTCCAAGAGGACCAACACGATATACTCCGCTGTCTACTCCATCAACGAAGCCTTTCCATCCCACCTTCTTCAAGTAAGGCGCCTTCACATACGTCCATTCTTCCACATGCTCAGCGACATGATCAAGATAATCTTTAGGTTCAAACTTTAGGAACTCGTTACCGGACGGGTCGACAACTCTTACTTTGCCGTCGTAGAAGTTAACTTTGTTATTTTCGTCAACAATGCCCATATAATAGGTTTTTAACGTATAGGCGGCGCTTTTGATCATGTCCACGTATTTTTCATTTCCTAGAACAATGTCGTGAAACAGCTTCAACGAAAGCTTTGCAAATTCCACACATGAATTAGCCATTTCTTCAATTTCTTGTCTCTCTTCTTCGCTTAATGATTTAGAGATTCCTCCCGGCAATCCGCAAACTGGATGAGTGGCTTTTCCTCCGATGATTTCTGTTATTTTTTGTCCGTACGCCCTATGTTTAATGACTTGTTTGCCAATTTCCAAACCTGCCTTTTCAATTACGCCTAGAATGTTTCTTTTCTCTGGCGGCGCTTCAGGTCCAACTATGAAGTCTGGTCCACCCAAATAGAAGAAGTGTAGTATGTGGTCATAGATTATGTAGCCGCAATACATTAGTTCCCTAAGCTTTTTTGCAGCGGACGGCGGTTCAACGTTGAATGCAGCATCTAAAGCTTTTGTTCCAGCATAATGATGGGCGACAGGGCAGACTCCACATATTCTGCTGGTTATTTGCGGCATGTCTTCAGCTTTTCTTCCAACACAGAATCTTTCGAAACCTCTGAGTTCTGGAATTTGAAGATACGCATTTGCCACATTTCCCTGTTCATCCAGAAAAATCGTGATTTTTCCATGACCTTCCAGTCTTGTAATTGGGTTTATAATGACTTCTCTCATTTTTCCATAATCCTCCTTTTAAGAATTGAAGATGGTAGCGAGTACATGTAAAACGTTCCCAAGGGATCTTTTATTTGAGCAATAAGCTTTTCAATGTCAGCTTCCGTGTATTTTTCCTTCTCTTCTTCCAAGCCGAGTAATGACGCTAGGGCACTGATCATTGCAGCTCCCTGTTCAAGCGAGTTTGGACATGGTCCTCCGCATCCGGTGCATGGCATACCTGCTTTTATGCATCTTGCGGTGCATCCTCCACGGGTTGCTGGACCCATGCAGATTATTCCTTGTTCTAGAAGACATTTGTTTGGGTCTGGAATTATCTCGTATATGCGATGTATTTCAGGGATTTGCATTTTTTCTTTCTTTAATGGGTTTAATGGACATTCATCGCAGACCGATTTTAAGGGAGCCAGCACTGAACCTTTAGGTGGAAGCTCACCTTTCACTATGGTTTCTAAAGCGCTTACTGTAAGTTCGACTGACGGTGGGCAGCCTGGAACAGAATAGTCAACGTCCACCGTTTGAGCTAAGGTTTTTACAGTGTCGTAGAATTCTGGAAGCTCCAACTTGCCTTCTTTGACTGTAACTCGAGTTTTGGGAGTTACGCCTTCAGGGTTGATAGTAGAAATGTTTTGGAGGTAAGCCTTTTCAAACACTTCTCTTCTGTTTGCGACGTTTGCTAAACCTGGTATTCCTCCCATGTATGAGCATGACCCATATGCAATCAAAACTTTTGATTTCTCCCTAAGTAATTTCGCCATTTTCTCGTTTTCTTCGGTTCTTACTGCACCGTTGAAAAAGCAGACATCTATGTATTTATCTGGCATGTTCTCAACATCCTTGTATTTGATGTCCATTGCAACGGGCCAGAAAACAATGTCTGCTACTTGTACGACTTCCAAGATTTTCTCGTTAATGTCTAATATTGAGATTTCGCAGCCGCCGCAGCTTGCAGCCCAGTAAAAGCCGAATTTCAGTTTTTCTTTCGCCATCTTATCATCCTACATATGAATTCGACTTAGGA
>DAOVMU010000055.1 GCA_030630585.1 Candidatus Bathyarchaeota archaeon
TGCTGAAACCCATATTTTACCAGTTTCATCTTCTAGTTCAAACACGGCGAGTTTCACATGCTCACCTTTAGACGTCTTCACATTTCTGAGAACTGGTTTGGTAACGACTACTCCCTTGACATTAACGTGTTTCAAGCCTTCCCTTAACTCTGTTATTTGCAGATATTCTTCTGATGGTTTGCTGACCTCTACATAGGTTCCGGAGTTTATGTGAATTTCCAAGCCTTCACTTATTCCTTTTTTTACTTTTGCGTTCACCAATTGCAGGTTGAAGCCTATCTTAAGCTTTTCTTCTAGTTCCTCCACCTTTTCGTTCCAAACAACAACTTGTATTTCACCTGTTTCATCCACCAGTATGAACCGCATGACTTTTCCACGGTTTGAGCCGTGCTTCTCAAAGGTGGAAACTGGAAACAGCTTTTTTACGGTTCCTGTTATGTTTACGTTTTTATTTTTGTGGGTTCGGGTGATGTCTCCGATTCTTGTCAAAAACTTGGTGATTGTAGGGTAATCCTTCACTTTCGCATCCTTTGACTTGATCTCGATTTCACTTCTATCTCCGACATGCAACTCAACTTTTCCGCTGTAATCCTCTTTTGTGTATCCGTGGGAAAAAATGATTATATCTCCAACTTTCACCTTACCAGACTCTATCAAGTCTGTCTTGTCGTTCCATAAGACAACCCGTAGAATAGTGCTTTTGTCAGCAACAAGTAAACTGGCAACTTTCCCACTTCTTCTTCCCTTAAAGGTTCTAGAAGGAAAGACTGCAACAACTCGTCCGACAACAGTAACATCATTCAAGCCTGGAACTAAATCCTGTATTGAAAGTGTGAGCTTTGGAGTTTCTCTTCGGATTTCCACGCCAAACTCGGCTAGAATCATTCGCAAAAGAATATCATCCGAAATAAAACCGCCTGTCCTCCTTTTTTCTTTATCTAATCTTTCCAGAACCTCTTTCTTTGAGATTTCTGGATGCCTTGAAAGTATCTGCTCAATTATCTTTTTCTCCGTCATGTCAGTTCGGTTCCGTTCAAGATGAAGCAGATAAATGCTATAAGGTTTATGATCATTGAACGTGAACATGCCTCCCTCAAACCCGCCCTTTCGTGCACGCTCAGTGCCCTCCAATGGCTCAGCAAGTTTTGGTGCATATGTCTTTGCAGGACCTTTTCCAATAGTTGTGGGTGCCGACCTAAAGGTGTATGGTTGGGTTTTTTTTCGCTATAATTCTCGCGGTTTTTAGCATCATAATGTTTATAGCTTCACGTAGAGAAATGTAAAGGGCGAATGCTTAGTTCTCAGCTTGTTTTCTCTTCTTTCCCGTAAAGCATGTATAGAAATATCAGAACTAACGCCACAAACGTTGTTGTCATAAGGATATATTTGAGTATTTCAAAGTATGCTCCTATGCTCATTGAAGATTGCCTCCTTTACACCTTTATTTTCAAGTTTAAATATTAACCTTTCCCGTACTGTGAACATGTAATTCGTTGTCAATTGGATCTTTCACGCAGTGATTTTTTAGATGTTTAATGATTAGGATTCTTCCATTCTTTCATTAGAGAATTGTAAAGCTCATCGCGTTCCTCTATGACATCATGCCATTTTAGAATGTTTGCAATTTTTTGTGCGATAAGATGATAGCACAAGTGCACCTCTTTATCCAAGACACGAAAGTAGAAATCATCGCACGGACAGAACTCGGCTTCAGGCATTAACAAGTAATCCCGTTCGTTCCCAACAACAATCCAGACAACCCTACTGCTTGGCTTGAAAACATACCTTTTCACACGACTTTCTTTTAAGGCTTCGAATGCCTTTGAAAAACGTTGACCAAAAACTTCGTAAAGCTTCGTCAAGTTTTTGCCTGTTAGTTTCCCTACTTTTTTCGCCTCTTTACATACAATGTTTAGCGTATCGGTCTCCGAGTTGTCATCCATGTACGCACAGGCATTTTCAGAACAGTTTAACCATTAGCACGCGCCAAGAAGTGTCAGTATATGTTTATTGGTTCGCCTTTCTTTTCTTCATTGGTTTTTAGTAAAGTAACTTCTAGGACGCCGTTCTTATACTCCGTTTTTGCGTCTTTCGTGCTCACCATTGCTGGCAACTTAACCTCCTTGTAGTATTTGCGTCGTGGAGTATCGACTGATATAGTTAACGTGTTCTCAGTTCCACGTAATTTTACGTCGTTTTTCTCAACACCTGGCAATTCTGCCACAACGTGGACTTCTCCATCCGTCTCGATTACATCTACAAGCGGTTCCCGCTCTTCTTTCACTTGAGGCCCAAAGCGGCTTGGCTTAACATTCCCGAATTCACGTATCTCAGGTTTTCCATCAGGCCCTATTTTCACACTGTAACCGTATACAAAAGGCCCCAATTCACGTATTGTTGTTCCATCTGAGCGTTTGCGCTCTCTCACGTAGTCTCTTGGTATTCTTGAAGTGAACGTCTCGAACTCTTCTTCCATCATCTTTTCCATTTCACGAAACATTCTATCAACGTCTTCAAAAAACAAGCTTCTAAAAAACGGATAGCGTGTTCTCCTCTTAAACCATTCCGGATAATCATCAGACATTTTTTTACACCTCGTTAACGTGAAAGCGACATTATCTATAAATTTTATGCTAAACTTAAACCTTTAGCCTAGGCTTCGAAGCTGATTTAAGGTTCCAACGAGAGTTCCATCAAGAAGATAAATCTCTGAATTTTCCATATCCACAGCTTCTGATCGGAGAACAGGACCCATAATCCTCCAACTAGCTTTCCCAGTTCCACTGGCTTTTCTTTTGTTCAGTGGCTTGCCTCCTAGAAAGTCGTTGAAAGAAGGCATTATGAAAAGCTGTGAGGCTTCAAGCTTGAATCTGTAATGTTTCCTCAATGTTTCCTCGATGCTTTTCTCAATTTTTACTCTGTGTTTTTGCAGCAAAATTTCAGCCAGTTTGGTTCCATCGCATTCTGCCTTTACCCAAACTTGTCTTGTTATCCTGAATCCCGCTGGGTCGCGGAAGGCTACGATGGGGTGGACATGCCCCATCATCAATGTCTTGCACTTTAAGAGAGCTGGCGACGGCCAACAGTGTCCGTGGAAAAGGCCGACTTCTCCTGCAATTGTGCCGGTCGCTGAGAGAATTTCTATGTTTTCCGGAAGCAACGGTTCGAGGTTTCCGTCATGGTTGCCGCGGATTATCTGTATTTTCTTTATATGCCCTTTCAAGTCGTCGAAGAAATCGGGTATGTCCTGCCATTCACTTGCTCGTGCGGTTGCAACTGTGTGTTTCACGTCGCCTAAGATAAGCAGCTTTTCCGGTTTATACATAGACACCAGATTTTTCAGTTTTTGTAGAAGTTTCGGCGTTTGAGATGGGACATGTATGCCCTTTTGTGAGAGAGCTATTTCCCATCCAATGTGCAGGTCCGTTATCACCAGTATTCTTGTTTTTCGCGTTTTTATTAATGCGCATGGATAAGGTATTAATGGCGTTATCATTCGATTTCCTTTTCAAGTCTCATCAGGTTGAGTATGACTCTGTGGATTTTCTGGTTTGCAGCTGCTATGAAAGCTACTTTTTGTTTTGGACTTAACTTGACGTTTATTGGTTTTCCGTCTGGAGTTGTTATTTTTGCGCCTGACTCTTCTATTATTAGCCATGCAGCTGCAATGTCCGTTGTGCGGAGTTTTCCACGTATGTCTATGAAGGCGTCTGTCGTACCATCTGCCACATGACATAGTTCTAGGGCGTTTGCTCCTAGGTGGCGTATGTGTTTTGTTTTCTGTATCAAGTTTGTTAGTTTGCGTGCTGTCTTTTTGGCTTTGTAGGTGTTCAAGTCTATGCCTACTACTGCCGTTTCTAGGAACTTGGTTTTTGATGGGGCTGTTTTTTGGTTGTTACAGTAGGCGCCTTTTCCTTTTTGAGCTGTGTATGTTGTGCTGTGGACTAGATCCGTTACAAGCGCTGTGTGTATAGTGTTTATGGTTGGTCGTGTGGATATGGCGATTGATGTTGCGTAGAACGGTATGCCTCTTACGAGGTTTGTTGTCCCGTCTATTGGATCCAACGTTACATAATTATCATGTGGAGTTTGACCATATTTTTCTATACCTGATTCTTCACTAATGAGTGTGAATGAGATTTCATGCTCTTTCAAGGTATTTACTATGGCTCTTTCTGCCACAAGATCTATCTGTTTTATCGGGTCGCCACCTGCTCCTATACCCAGTTTTGGCTGCAGCTGATCTAGCGTTTTTAGAAGTGGTTTGATTTGCTCTTGTAAATTATTTCTGCATCGAATTAGAATATCTAGCCAGTTGATTTGCTTTTCCATTTTGCCGCGATTCTACAGTACAAGTTTCCTCATAAAGATTTTGCTGAAAAAGCGGCATAAAGTTTATGGTTTATGCAGATTCGCTGCTAGACCTATAAATTTTCTATAAAAAGGTTCTGAAAGACAACCTCAGAAAGCATTTATCGACCAACGAACAAAAGCATTAATTGGAGGACGCGTCTACGGCAGCGAAAATGACGAAAATGCTGGAGATACTCAATGATGGAAAATGGCACACGCTAAAGGAAATCAAGCAAAAAACGAGACTAGATAAGAACCAAATCCAGCAAGTGATAAAGTTTCTAGAAAGATACGGGTTCATAGCAGTAGACAAGACAGCAAGGAAAGCAATACTGGATAAAACTGTTCAAAAATTCCTGGCCCAATAATCTAATGCATAAGACCTTTCAAACCCTCATAACCTTTTAAAAACTTCTTGCCCTTATCAGTTATCTTGAACAAGCCTAGATTAGCCCCTTCATTGTCAGTAACAACGTGTAGAAGCTCCTTTCCAAGCAAAAGCCCAAGATAACATTTCAACTGTTTGAAACTCAAGTTGCATGAGTACATTAAATGAGTCTTTCGAATTCCTACGAAAGAAGCGTCAAGAATATCTGCAATTATATCTAACCGTCCACGATGACTATTCCTGCCTTGTTTTTTCGTTTCAACTACCAAGATCAAGCCCCTTTCAAGGCTTAGCTTTGCCCTTCTCCCAAATTATACACTGGGAAACCGTAATTTAAAGGTTCTGAAAGGAGAAAAAATACTTGTTTGCGAAATGCGGAAACTGAAAATCATAAAAATAAAGAAACTGTAGTTGATTTTTTGTCCTAGAGACTACGTAATTTTCTTAGAACCTTTTCACAGTTAGCCTCTTTCTTCATGAAAACGCTTATTTTGTTTTCATTAACTGTTAAGGAAATCACCTTTGCATCCTTGCCTTCAACAATAATGCTTTTAACGGTGCCTAAGCCAAAATTTTCGGAAAGCACTTCGCCAGCGTCGAGAGCTGAAGAGGAAAGAATGGCGTAGTCGATTATTTTTGTTGGGTCTTTAATATCTATTGTCGCTGAAGCAGAGTTTCTTAGGATGTAGCCTATGACTCCGTCGTATGTTTCGATTTCCTCCAGACTTGCGCGAGAGCTGTTCACACAAGATTCTTCAACAGCTAGAGGCTCTGTCACAGCAGCAACCTTTTGAACGGTTTTCTTTTTTTTACCCATAGGCGTTGCCTCCATTAGCTAAATACTGGTTTGACTCTCACTAATTCACCCTTCTTAATCTCAAGGTTGAGCTGTATCTTTTCAGGTGTTCTTATGATTCCTTTTCCTGCGTATTTTGAATCCTTTATGGGTTTGACTTTGCATATAGTTGTCTTCCCATAGAAGGTTTCAACTTCAGCTTGTTCAATTTTTGCTCCGTCATAGACTTCTTCCCATTGTGATAGTATTTCGCTGTCAATTCGCACGGTATCAGATGGAACCAATAAGCCACCAAGGTTTTCAACTATGAGCTGGTTTACAGGAAGGTCTGTGAGGAGAGTTTTAGCTTCTAAGGATTCCTCTGGTTCCTCCATAGTTTCTTCAATTGGCGTTTCTTCTTGTTCTTCGAGTTCCTCGGTTACTGAAATTTCAGTTTTAATTGGAGGTGTATTGCTTTTGAGGGGGACAGGGTGGATCTTCTCTAGAAGTCTAAGAATAGTCGGGATTAAGACGCGAGTCACGGTGGTTACGTAGTTCATGTCTGCTTTTTTTGAGGTGACCGTGACGAGGTAAAGGTCATTCATGCAAGAAATGTTTACTCTGCCCTTGCTGCCCTCTAAGACTATGCCTTCAACACCACCTATTGCATCGGCTTTATCTAGTATGCCGTCGAAGGAATCTATAACACGTACTACAACATCTTCAGGGGTGTTTTCGTCTCTGGCTATAATCTGGCCGTCTTCCTTGAACATGAAAGAGCTTTTTATGTCCGGGCATACGTTTTGAATTTCATCAAGTGTGTTTTTTAGGGCAAAGGAGTAGACTTCATTATTCACGTGTTTCACTTCCTTGCGGTTCTAAGACAGTTTGAAGAGTATGCGCTCGGGGACGCCTTCGCTCTCTACAACAAGATAGTTTAGACCTTCAGTGTCTCCAAGCTGATCCAACCATTTTAGTGCTTCCCGAGCCTTTTGCAGTACTAGCAGTCTTTCCTGATGGCTTCGTACAACCGCTTCTATAGCCGTTAATTCGTGGAATGGGCTGGCATCTAAAACTATGTTTAGATGACCTATTGTAATTTCTCCTAGACTTTCACTTGAAGCTTTTTTACCAGCCAGTTTCATGACTACTTCTCGAATCTTCTTTGATTTTTCAGCTAATGCTCTAATATCATCTAGTCGACGTAGATATTCACCTAACGTACTCTTCGTCTCAGACACTTTCTTATCTAAAGTTTCAGCTATCTCTCCCGCTGAAGTATATTCTATTATTTCAACCACCATTTTTTCGGCACCTCCAAAGAGGAAATAGAGGGAATGTAGAGAGGCTTTACACCCTCCCCCCAATCTCAACAAACAATGGGAAACTATGACGTAGGAGCAATCGCGTTGTAATAGTACTGGTTACCCTTCGATGTAGCAGCTTTGATTTGATAGTTGTAGCCGTTCTGCCATCCGTTTGTTACTGTCACCGTCACTTTTGCTTGTTCATTGGCAGATATTGTAGTGCCAGTGGTCCACTCTTTGGTGCTACCCACCCAAATTTCACTTACCGTAATTGGTGATGTCCCAGTGTTTTGCATTGTGACGTTTACTTGGGTACCGCCTGTCAAGAACTCTACGCTTGTTATTTTTAGTTCTTCTGTTGCCATGAATGTGAATGTTAGGGCTCCCATCCATGCTGCTACGGCTATGCTTACTGCGACTGTTACCGCGATAAGTATGATTGATGCGACTACGGGGCTTAGGGCTTTCTTATTTTTCAATATTTTCATTTTCTTTTCTATCCCTCCTTTTGGGATTCACGTGTATGTTAGTGGAAGTGACAGATTTAAGTCTTACGACTTAATACACCATATTTCTTGTTTGCACAACAAAACTACACAAAACCAAAAAACAAACAGCTAACCTATCAACTAAGAAACCATCAAAAAAGAAACTGTACAACAACCACAAAGCATTGTGCCTAAACGCCTATCTCATCAAAAAACTTGAGCAAGAACTCCGCGACTTCTTCACCGAACTCCGTTATCTCATAGCGTTTCTTCAACGGATCTAAAGGTATTGCCTTGGCCAAGCCTAAACCTGCAATCTCGATCATCCTAGCCCTGAAAGTGCCATCGCTGAGGGTTAAACCGTTCTCACGCATAAACTCCTTAGCAGGCTTCCATTTTCCACGGCTCATGTAGAGTAGGAAAATGCAGTCTATGGCGTGATCCTTCTCAAGCATAGCCTTGATGGCTGCCGATTTGGGATCTGTTAAGATGCGTCTAATCTTCTCCTCTTCTCCATTCTTCATTATACATATCAACCTTTCATTTCTGCTTTCTGATTATAACATAAACCCCTTAAAGATTTAACCTATATTACGATTCATGACTTATTATTCCGTTTTATAGGTTAATGGAGACGTTTTATTTTCGCTTTCTGAAATATGCTAGCCCGCCTTTTTGGAGCACGTATTCAAAGCCTGCTTCAAGAAACTCTGGAATCTCTTCAGCTGTCCTAACTACTCTGACATGAAACTTGCGCCGGCATCTAGGAGTTCAGCTTAAGAAGCACACTTGATTTTTGCCCAGCACTTCATAGCAAAGAAAAAAAAGGGAAGTATGCAGGAGACATCTCCACTGACACCTGTAATACAATTCATGACTTATTATTTAGCGCGCGCGAACTCGCCCAGCTTGCTTAAGGCACTAACGATCACAGCGCCTTCTAGCTGGGCAACACGCCTCAAGTGACGCCCAGCCCATCTGTAGATTTCCACTCTGAAAATATTCGGAGAGGGATTAAAATTCAATTCCCCACACCGAACAATGCATGCACATATAGTTAGACTTGATACTTTTGTAAGAATCTTAATTGAATAACCTACGATAACAGAATTTTAAATGTTCACAAACGATACATCTTGAGATATTTATCATATTTCAGCAATATTATTACACCTAAAAGTATTGAAAATGGGAGAAAAATACTGAAAAA
>DAOVMU010000036.1 GCA_030630585.1 Candidatus Bathyarchaeota archaeon
AATCCAATCGCCATGACAACGTGTAAGATTCTGAAGGTGGATGAAATTAAAGGGATTGTTACAGTTGCAGATATTGATGCTTATGATGGCACGCCAATTGTTGATCTAAAAGCATACTTCCCTGTATGCGATCGAGTAAGAAACGTGAAGATACCTGAATGGCTCTCAGATTGGCCAGAATGGATGCCAGAAGAAGGAATAGGGCTCTAACTCCAATATGAGCGAATTGGCCCGCTAAAAAGCCATAAGTACCAACAGTATGGTAGAGACTCAGGAGATAAGCTAGCGTGCGCTAATCTTTTCTAAAACATGTGAAAACCATTTAAAACAACTGATCACCCAATTTCAGAACGTTTACACGACAAATCACTGCGAAAATCACGTGTTTGGTAGCCCGGGAGAGATTCGAACTCTCGTCAGCGGGTCCAGAGCCCGCCATGCTTGACCGCTACACCACCGGGCTTCAACTAAAAAATACTAATCTTCCTTGTAATATCTTTAGCGTTAAATGTTCAGAAGGGAAGAACAGATACTGTTTGGTTTCTTGGTTTTCATGGAATTTAAACATAGCAGCAATCTTAACGTTTGAGTGTCTCGGTCTTCACAACGCTAAAACGTTGACATTAATGGGTTCTCTTTTTGAAGAAACGTTTTGAGTAAAGGGCAATTTTGTCTAGACAATTATGCGAGTCATGGGGTTGCAGTTTCCGTAGAGCTTCCCTCTTACCTAGAAAAGAGCTTTGGAGAATATCTCATGTTAGAATCTTTAGTTACTTGGTCACCAAAACTGGGCATGGGGCATTTCTGATCACTCCGTCACTTACACTGCCTAAGAGTATCTCTCTTATTTTGCTCACACCCCTGGCACCCATGACGATCAAGTTAAATTTGCCATCTTTAGCAGTTTCAAGTATCTGCTGAACAGTATGTCCTTCCTTAAGCAAAGTCTCAACTTGGAGTCCTTCACCTTTAACCTTATCTTCACCATCCGACAAAATGGTCGTGGCAGTCTTGCGGGCAGCCTGAACTAGCTTGGAAAAATCCGCAGGGGCCATGATTGGAATGCTTGGAGGAGTTAAAGTTGTTGGCTCAGGCATAACCATTGGCGTCACACCAACTGAATATACGTGGACTAGAGTGATTTTTCCGTCAAACCTTTTAGCTACTGGAATAGCAATGTTTAAGGCTCTTAATGAATGTTCAGAACCATCCAACGGAACTAAAATTTTCTCAAACACGATCAAGTCCTCTACAAATTCTAATGAATATCTAAGATATAACTTTTGAACAACAAAACGGGAAAAAGATTAAGACTGCTAGTGAATCTTTTGCAATCCGAGAACTCAAAGTCCTGCCTCATTACCTAAAAAGTATGTGTACAACGTACAAGATACTGTTTCTCACGACAACGGTGCGCCTAGCTTCTCCTCAAGTAGACAAAGGTGTTGTTCGAACAACCTGTACCTTCAATAATAATTGTTCTTGTAATACCTCACATTGCAGAATTGTCTTTCTCTTTCCTACGAATCACGTTATTGACGACTGCTACAATAAGAGCAGCAATCATAAAGAATGGCAAAAGCATGATCGCATTGAACTCATAGATTACACTGGTGCCACTTATTGTGACAGGGTGGACGCTGTGTTCGTAAGTGAAGTATATGAAAGTGTGAGTCTCACTTTCTGTTATGTTGCACTCGGCTGGGTACTCACCGTCAACTAGGATAATCCACTCTTCACGTGAAGCGTTAAGCAGCGCTTTAGGTATGCTGACATTGCAGAATCCAACAGTGCCAGGCGGGCCTTCCACTGTAAAACTGAATTGTTTAGCTCCCAAGTTGAAATTGAAACCTGCTACTGTTGAATTGCTGTCGAAGATAACACGGTAGGGTACGTCGTTCCAGACAAAGACACCCTGATATTTTATGTCAAATATCAAATCCTTTAGACTGCTGAGGCTCTGGTTCAGCCAAACCATGGAGGTTAGATCAGGAGAGGTTATGTTAGGCTTCGGCGTTGTCGGGGGTCTAAGTAAGGTTACTGTGTGAGATGAGTTGTATCCTCCTTCGATGGTTATTTTAAGTCTTGAGTCTTTTGTGGGAGGCTCGCCGGGAGCATTGATTAGGTTGAGGAATCGTTCCAGTTTGAATTGAGTGGGGTCAGAGTCAGCAGGGTCTAATGGTGATATAACCTCAAAACCCTCTATTGTACCTAGGATAGAAGTTCTGGTGAAGTTGACTGTAACACTCAAGTTACTCAAATCTATCTCAGTCTCATTGATAAACTGCCATTGCAGCGGAGGAGGCTGCGGCATACCGTAGGTTACCATTACGTTTTTGATGAAGTTAAGTTCAGCGTTAAGATCAGGTCCAATCATAGCGTTTACATGCAGATTTGACCTGCCGTTTTCGTACGTCCAAGACACATCAGCGGAGTCTACGGAGCACAGTGTTGTGTTCAAAAGAAGCTCTATGGGTATCCTCTGTTGTGGCGGAATTTCTTCGGGCAGTGTTGACTCCAACTCCAACCATAGTTTAGTCAAATTTGCAGTGAACGTCAACTGCATGGAAGCTTCTCCGAATTCATGTGCGTAAGCTAGCGTGAAGTCACCAGTCTCAACAGAAGAGATTAGTGTGTCCGCAAACCAGTATAAAACCGAGTCTTCTCTGCCTCCTGTCATGTAGAACACGAACATTTGAATGAAATCCCCATGGATGTGTGCATCAAACGTTATAGTAGCGCCACCCATTCTCTTAGTCATAGTAGTGTCCAATCTTGTACATTCAAGTATGCCGCCTGTCGCCTCGTACAGGGATCCCGGTCCCGTTCCTGGAATTGTGCTGTTGAGCTGTAAAAGCATGTCTTCCACCATGGTTTCGTTCACTTCGTAGCCAAAGAAGGTGCCATAGACAATTTCCAAGTCGTCGCTGAGATAAAGATCTGTCAAGTTTCCATGGAAATCTACAGTTATGCTGGCTACCGGCATGCCTGAAATCAGAGGAGCGGTGATTGTCCCAGTTATCTCATTATCTAAGTAGTTTGCCACTACAGTGAAGTCTGAGACATTCAATGGTAACTGCGACGCAAGGCTTGGTGGAAAGGCAACCGAACCAGCAATACTAATGTCCACCATGTCGCCGGAATATGTTCCAAACAGGTTAAAAGACGAACTGTTGAATGGAAATGTGTCTGCAAGTTGTGGTTGAACGATAAACGTAAAGTCTGCCAGCATTTCTGTTGAACCATCTATTCTCGTGAAGCTGGTGTCTCCAAACACTTCGATGCCGCCTTCATAGGGTGGCGTCATATGAGTCATGTTTAGGGTTCCACCCATAATCACCCGTCCGTCTGGATACACTGTAAACTTTGCCTCCATGTCCGTAAAAGGGGAGTCAAATTCATAGTAAAAATATTCTTGAGAAAGAGGCACGTCGTAGAGATTATCTTGCCATTCCCAGTATTGATCATGCATCTTATAGAGATCAATGTAAGATACATTTGCCGGATTTACGCGTGACGAATAAATTGTAGGACCATAAAGGCACAGGTTGACAACTTGCACTCCAACATCGAGATATAAGACTTCGTAATCACTTACATAAACATGCTTTGAATCGCCTTCCAGCCCTGATACGTAGACTTGATATGACCCTGCGGTGGCCACATTAACTTCTACGCCTACTTCTAAATAATCGAAATATCCACTAGCGTCGGTATCCACTCCCCTGTCGTAGATGATGCCAGTGAAACTTGCGGAAGGCTGAGCAAATGTTTGGAATTTTCCTCTCCCTAAAACGTAAAGACTAGTTAACATCAAAAGGGATAACAACATAACTAACGTGAGTTTCTTACACATCCGCATACCCACACAACACCTTCAGAATACGCATATATTTTACCATTAGACTACTATATATGCTCTTTGCTATCTAATCATAGAATTAAGATCTAGTCAAAATAGAACGAATGGGAGGACAAGGCTACGAGAACTGTAACAATGTGTCTTCGAAACCTTTTTCGTAGACGAACTAGAACCTTTCTTTGTATTCTCGCCATAGCCTTAGCCACCATGTCAATAGTAGCGATAGGAGCAACTACTTCAAGATACATATGTATAATCAAGGAAATGCACATATACTTTAGAGGCAAAGTCGTAGTTGTAAGCAAAGGAGCAATAGTCATAGAAGCATTCCCTATCGGAGGATTTGGAAGCCTCCCTCAGAGTATGGCTGAAAAGGTGCAGAAGATTGATGAAGTCGAAAACGCAGTTCCCATGTTGTTCATCTATAATATCGGAGGCACCCTTGAAGCATTTCCAAAAAACTTCACTATTGGCATTCCATATGGAAACTGGCAGGTTCTAGTCGGTCCTACCCCTCTAAAACTTGGGGGACATTGGCCGTCTGCAGGTTCAAGTGAAAACGAAGTGGTTGTCGGCTCCTCTCTCGCTGACCAACACAATCTTACTGCAGGAACGAAAATCACAGTAAATGGTTACAATTTGAAGGTGACAGGAGTACTGGACACAAGCTCTGCTTTTTTGTCACGGTCGATAATCACGTCTCTTGACCTGGTTCAAGAAATGTATGGATATCATATGCTGATTAACATGATAGTTGCAGAACCAATGAAGGGAGTCGAGGGTGAAGAACTGGCCAACAAGATTGAGGCGGAAATTGAGAATATTGAAGCGCTGACAGAGGAAGAACGAATAGATCTTGCGCAGCCACTCATCAGTGATATTGAGACGTGGGTTCTAGGAATAAGAACATTGCTTTTTATTTTGAGTATGATATTTGTAACAACAGTTGCCATGATGAACATTTCTGAGAGGAGAAGAGATTTCGCCACGTTAGATGCAATCGGCGCCCCAAAAAGCTTTGTCTTCAAAATGGTTATCACTGAAACCGGACTCATGGGACTGCTTGGCAGTATCGCAGGCATATTGCTAGGCTCAGTTGCAGCGATTCTTGTGGCAAGCTTGTACACCGGTATTCCGATATCTCTATTTTTTCTAAGTATTTTTGACATCACACCTCCTCTTCTGATGCTTGAAATCTTAGTATCCACAGTAACAGTAAGCTGCATTGCGGGTGTTATACCCTCCATAGCCGCAGCAAGAATGAATATCACGGAAGCTCTGAGGGCTGAATACTAATGAGAATCAAAACAGAGGAGTTAACTAGGAAATTTCGTGTAGGTTCATCGGAAATAACTGCGGTTAACAGAGTTAATTTGGAAATTAATGAAGCAACATTTATAGCAATAGTTGGACCTTCAGGGTCAGGGAAGTCTACGCTACTGAACCTTATTGGGTTGAATGATCAGCCAACGTATGGAAGAGTTTTCATTGATGAAACGGATGCTTCACTTATATCAGGTCGTAGGCGAAGAGAAATCCGGCTTCTCCGCATCGGCTTTGTTTTCCAAACCTTTAACCTGTTGCCGACACTCACTGTTTTAGAAAACGTGGAATTGCCTTTGTCTCTGGCTGGCAAATCACAAGAAGAGCAAAGGGAAAAAGCTATGACACTGCTTGAAAATGTTAGTTTGGGCGATAGAATTTACCATAGACCGAAGGAATTAAGCATAGGTGAGATGCAACGAGTAGCCATAGCAAGGGCGTTGGCAAACGACCCTGAAACAATAATCGCCGACGAACCAACAGGCGAACTTGATTCAAAAACAGCCAAAGAAACAATTGATTTGCTTTTTGACATAAACAGAAAACGCAAGACCACTGTTATAGTGGCAACACACGATGAAAAAATAGTTGAAGTAGCAGACACGACTTATACCATTATAGATGGCAAACTTGGGCTTAACACTAACTAATTTATAGCAGCGAAAAATACATGGATTTTACTTTTCCTTTCCGATCGATGACAACTTCGAATCTTTCAGTCCACGGATGCCCTTCCAAATTTATAGGACACGTACCATTGATTATCCAAACACCATCCTTTTGTTCAACCGAAGCGACAGCTATATCTTCCGAATTCTTCTTTTTTCTGACTAAATCGACGGCTATTTCTTGAGCATCCTCTTTTGAAAAAGCTTTCATCTACGCTTTCCTCCATTGCCTCTACTATTTTCAATAAGGATACCATTAAGGGTTATGAATAGAGAATCATTAGCGAAACTAAACATAGGCTTAATCACGCATGTCTACTGCGATAAGTTCAAATCGACAAAAACGTCAGTTTATCTGGAAATAACTGTTCGGAAAAGGAAAGTTATGAGAGGAAAAAAGAGGATAATAATTCACATAGACATGGATCATTTTTTTACAGCAGTTGAGGAAAGACAGCATCCTGAGTTCAAGGGCAAACCAGTTGTTGTGGGAGCCGATCCTAAAGAAGGAAAAGGAAGGGGAGTTGTCAGCACTTGCAATTATAAGGCAAGAAAGTTTGGCATTAGGTCGGGCATACCCATTTCAAGGGCTTGGAAACTGTGTCCAGAAGCTATCTACCAGCCAGTTGATTATGAGCTTTACAGGAAAGTTTCCGATAGAATAATGCGTATTCTGCGTAAATACGCAGAAAAATTCGAGCGGTGGGGAATAGACGAAGCTTTCCTCGACATAACCTCAAGACTAAATGACTACAATGAAGCAGAAGCCCTAGCACGCCAAATAAAAAAAGAGATTTTCAAGAAGGAAGAACTCATGTGCTCAATAGGTGTAGGCCCAAACAAGCTTATCGCAAAAATAGCTAGCGACTTTCAAAAGCCAGACGGACTAACAATAGTTGAAGAGAAAGGTGTCCAAAGATTTCTTGCTCCGTTACCTGTGCGTAGACTCTTGTGGGTTGGACGTAAAACTGAGCAGAAACTGAAAAAGATGGGAATAAAGACCATAGGAGACTTGGCTAGTTACGATCCTGCTGTGCTGACGGAAACTTTTGGTGTTATGGGTATCCAACTTCATTTGATGGCGCATGGAATCGACAGAAGCGAAGTTGAAGAAAGAAGAGAAGTCAAATCCATCAGTCGTGACTTAACCTTTGAAGAAGACACTGCGGATTCTGAGTTCATCCTCAATACTCTAGACAAACTTTCAAACGAGGTGCACAAAGATGTTGCGGATCAAAAACTCTGTTTCAAAACAGTTACGGTAAAAGTGCGCTATGAAAATTTCGAAACCCACACCCACGGGAAAACCCTACCCTTCACAACCAATCGACTACGAGACATACAGAAAACAGTGAGAGAACTCATGCAAGATTATCTCAGGTCAGAGAGGAAAATACGGCTTGTGGGCGTAAGAGTTTCAAAGTTTGTATCCGGAAAAAAGCAAAAAACGTTAATATGACGGTTTGAAGGAAGTACTGTTCTACCGAGGGAGCAGTTTGAGTGAAGTTCGAAGATTATTAGAAAAATCAGGGTACTCAAACAAAGCAATAGAGTATTACTTGAAAAAAGTGAATGTTGGACGTATAGAAAACCCAAGTGTGCACGCAACCTACACCGGGCCATGCGGAGACACCTTAGAGGTCTACCTAAAAATCGAATCCAACGTAATAAAAGACGCAAAGTTCCAAGCAGTAGGCTGCGCAGGAGCTTTTTCATCAGGGTCAGCTTTAATGGAGATGGTGAAAGAAAAAACTTTGGAGGAAACAGAAAAAATAACAGAGACAGACATAATCAGTTTCCTCGAAGGCATCCCAAAACAGAAAATCCACTGCGCTTGTCTGGCTAGCAGAACCTTGCAAAAGGCCATTGAGAAGTACCGGAGCTCTAGGGCTGATACATAATCTGCCAAAATTCACTTGTGCAAAGCAAACTCCCATCTACACCACAAATTATCAGGATGCTTGTCTGGTGGGCAAACTATACAGTTTACATCAGCGTTTGGATTCAATGATTTTGCAAAGTTTTTCAAATAGCCAAACCTAACTTTTTTGCATGGAAACTCGCTTAAGCCTTTTTTCAACCGGGCTTCCTGTGTTCTACACCTAGTGATGCTTAAGACAGCTCTATTATCGCTAGCCTTAACTATCTTGAAGGGCTGGTCTAAGGCCCAGCTTGACTTGCGCAAAAGATTCATAATCGTTGGAATGTTCGCTTTTTCGTTTACTTGAAATGTTCGCTGCAGGGTTTTGGCTTCGATTTTAGCCATAATCTGCCAGACTCCAGCATCGATTTCTGTTGCAGTTTCAGTGCCAAACTTTTTCTCAATGCCTAGAAAGTATAAGCCGTCAACTCTCCACAAGTTTCTGATTTGAAGAAAGAAGAAGTCAAGTAGTTTTTCAATGGGCATTTCAGCCAACATTTCACGATCTTCAACACTTCCAGGAGGATAGTCACTCATGTTTAGACGCCAGCGTGAAGATTAGCAAGTTATTATGGATTAACCTTTTAAATCTAATCTAGTCAAGAAGAGAGAAGCGGCGAAACATTTGGAGCAGTTAGTAGAAGCTGTCATTCTGGGGATTGTTCAAGGCTTAACAGAGTGGCTTCCAATATCAAGCACGGGGCACTTGAAATTATTTGAGAAACTTTTAAACTTTGAGGCTGCGCGTGGGCTTATACTTTTTGATGTTATGCTGCATGTTGGAACTGTAATCGTGATCTTGGTATTTTTCAGAAGAGAAATCAGTAAAATCGTGTTAGCTCTCGTACATTTAGATTTTAAAACGGAGCACGGGAAAATGGTGCCTCTAGTAATTCTTGGAGTTATCCCTACGGCTTTGATAGGTGGATTTCTCGGCCAGTTGATAAAGAAGACGTTTCAAGACGTTTTGCCTATTGCCATAGCATTTTTTTTCTGTGGAATAATAGTATACTCTGCAAGGTTTGGAAGAGATAAAACTGAGAGCATAAGCTATTTGACAGCTGTTGTGATAGGCATTGCACAAGGTATAGCCATAATTCCTGGTATTTCAAGAAGTGGGGCAACCATTGCAGTTGCCCTCTTACTTGGAATCAAGCGAGAAAAAGCTTTCAAGTTCTCTTTTCTACTTTCAGTTCCAGCTATACTAGGCGCGTTAGGTTACACCCTCTATGCGGAGTTTGACGAGTTGACGTCAGCAAGCTTAGGATGGAGTGAAATCCTTGTTGGAACAATCGTAGCGATGCTTGTAGGATACTTTGCCCTAAAACTTCTTTGGAAAACCGTAACCAAAAGAAAACTTTATTTGTTTGCATTTTACTGTTGGCTGCTCAGCGCAATATTGATGGGCGCTGTTTTAGGTGTTTTCCAGCCATTTAGGCTTGCCGGATAAGAACTCTGTTAGAAACTTTGCGAACTCGTTGTTTTTCTTATAAACATCTATTATTTCATCGTTGACGAAGATTTCGAACCTTTTGCGAAGCGTTTTCGAGATTTGTTCAGCTACGCCCGAGTTTCTTCCGCCATCCTTCAATTTTTCCTCTAAAAGCACTACAGGATCTGTGTATTTTCTACGTGTCTCTACAACCCATCTTTCATCTTCGATGTAGGGTCCGGAAACAGTGTTCGGCCTGCTTATGTGCTTTTGCAGGAATTTTTCACACTCGTTTTTCTTTTCAAGTGGCGGTCCTAAATGCTTCTTGACAGGTGAGATTGAGCGTTGGTCAAGCTCGAAGATGAATATGTTGACGGTTTTTTCATCACTCCATGGAAGATCTCGCAAAACGTTGAAGCCGCTTAATCGAATCAGTTTGTGTAATGAACGTTGGGACTTGTAAAGCTGTCCCCAAAGAATGTCTGGAACTGCATCAACTCTTTCAAAAGTTAGGAAAATAATCGTAGAACCACGCTCCTTGAGTTTTTGCTTTAGCTGCTTTGCCGGTAACACAGCTACATCTGGCGGGTAGAAGAGCTTTATGCTTGAGTTTTTTAAGAAGACGCGGGCAGCAGCTACGAAAGTGTAAAGCTTTTGCGCTTGAACTGCTGAAGCAACGTTTCGCCCCTTGTCCACAGGATCAACCATTACTAAGGGATCTTTGAATAGTAGATTCAATTCGTTTTCTCTTTCTTCGTAACAGCCTTCAATGTCTATGACTATTCTTTTTTTGTGCTGTGCGAATGCTTTTAGCGTGTTTATGAAAAACTTGTACCGCAGGATCAAGAGTTCGCATAGGTAGCCGCTGAATCCGCCGACTTTGATTTCCGCACCATAAACACTTATACCCTTCATGAATTTTTTTAGTAGCCGCACCTCGCCTTTCATTTGCTCCTTTAAGCATTTCTTCACATAGTCTGTGTGGAATGGTGTGCGGTCTGTAGCGCTTAACCATTCTCCTCGCTTGGTTTTGTAGCAGGGTACAATGTTTACTCTGATATCGTCAACTACTGCCTCCAAATATGGGTG
>DAOVMU010000030.1 GCA_030630585.1 Candidatus Bathyarchaeota archaeon
CTTGTCCATTATTTGTCAGGTTTAGACCTTCAACTGTTATGTTGGTACAGTTTATGAGTGCTAAATATCCAATCTGCTGATGAGTTGCAGGGCTTATCACAAGGTCCTTCTGGTTTACAAGATAGTGAAGGGGTTTCCCATCTACAAAGTTGGAAACGTCAATTGAATGCATGAAATGATCTAGTTCATGTCCCCAAACGTCGAAGTTGTATTTGTTGTCGTTCATCATGTTTTCAGAGAAAGTGTTGTTAGAAGTCAAGTGAAGCTGGACGCCTTGATAGGTGTTGTTCATTATGTCGTTTCCAGAGAAAGTATTATTAGAAGAGTGAAGGAGCTTGACTCCACGCCATCCATTGTTTGTTATGTGGTTTTCTGAGAGGATATTGTTAAAGGATGAGTCAAGTAGGACGCCTTGAAAACTGTTGCTTGTTACGTGACTCCTAGAAATGGTGCTGTTAGAACACCCATATAGATTGACGCCGCAGCTAAATTTTCTGATTTCAATATTCTTGATTGTAACGTTGTTTCTCCCCGAAAGATATATCCCGTTTCCCCATCCTGTTCCTTGAAGTGTGTATTCAGCTCCATCGATTATTATGTTGCTTCTCTCAACTACAATCGAACCATTAATGTTACCAATGAATGTGTAAACGTTTCCGTAACGTTGAATCTTAGTAGTACCGTCAACTGATCCGTCTGGCCTAATGTAAATCGTTTCATATGCTTTCACCATCTGAAATTCAAGTGCTACACCTAACAATCCGATGAGAATAATCGTTAAAGTCGTTAACGATACAAGTTTTCTACTCATACGACATCATTTGCCATTTTTTCAGCTTCAATTCTTATGACTTCTGGAAAATTCCATGTGGCCTAAAGCACGGATTAAGATTCTGTCAAGTCCTCCCACGGATCATTCACTTTGTTAAGTTTCGCGGGAAGCCTTGCTTTCTGGACGCATCGATTATCACCTTTATTTTCTCAACTACCACTTCAGGTGGAATCATCATGTCGTCGCAGTGAACATCTTTTAAGAGCCTTTTTTTCTTGTACCATTCTACCAGGGGTTCAGTCTTCTTTCGGTAGACGTCTAGGCGTTCCTGTATAACTTTTGGCTTGTCGTCTTCTCTTTGATAAAGCCCGCTGCTACATTCGTCACATACGGTGTCTTTCTTAGGTTTCAGCGTCAACTTGTTGTATATGGCTCCGCACTTTTTGCAGGTTAACCTGTTTGATAAGCGTTGAATGATAATCTTGTCTGGAACGTTCAAGTTTATGACGAGATCGACCTTTGATATTCCATCCAAGGCTTCCGCTTGCCTTGCAGTTCTAGGAAAACCATCAAGTATGAAACCCTTCTCGCAACAAGGTTTTCTCAACCTCCTTGCCAAGAGCTTAATGATTATATCGTCGGGGACCAATTCACCTTTATCACTGTATTCTTTTATTTCGTTTCCAAGCTTTGTTTGCGCCTTTATTTCTTCTCGAACAATGTCGCCGGTTGATATGTGTGGAATCCCAAGGATTACCGTTAGCCTTGAAGCATAAGTTCCTTTACCAGCGCCAGGGGGACCTAGCAAAATAATCCTCATAAAGGTCACCTTAGAGATCCATGGACTAACTGCTTGTTGCAGACTCCGTCTCTGTTTTGGGTTCTGCCTTAAACGTTTCAATGAATCTTACAGAGGTTATTTTCGGGAAAAACCTTTGAATGTCCATGGCTGTCCCTCTCTTCGCTACCTGAATTCCTTCTACGTAAAAAGCTTCTTCAGGCATCTCTATATTGACCGTTTTTTCTTTGACCGTAACCTTGAATTTTGATCCTTCTACGGCTGGTATTCTGCGGTGGATTAAAGCCGCCATCTTTTCTTTTTTTGTTCTAAGTTTCTTCTGAATAGTCACTTCGTAGACTAAGGTTTTTCCAGCCAGTGGTAGGTTAAAATCCAACAAAACCCGTCCAGCACCAATAGTTCGCACTGTAGCCATTTTGCCGTTATATTCAACACGCATCCCAAGACTAGGAGTTACTCCCTTACCTGTTAACTGCCTTAATGAAACACGTTTAACTTTTTCAGGGTCTCTTTCTCCGAAGGCTTTTTCAGGGGGTATCTCAATCACTGCGGTTTTGCCAATTTCCATTGTTGTTAAGCTTTCATCTAATGCTTCAAGAACCCATCCCTCGCCTATCACTACGAGTTTTGGTTCGTAGATTTCGCCTTCCTTGTACAAGCCTTCTTTTTTGGCAGTTTCCTCCATAGTTGTGTCGAAAATCTCACCTGTCTCTTTCACTCTTCCTACATGGTCGACAAGCACGAAAACTCCTTTCCGTAAAGCCATAATTCATCATCTCTTGGGCATTTGCCAAACTAAGTTTTCAGCTTCAATAAAAGCTTTCGCTTACTACAGTTCAAAGATTCCGTGCGGGGGGTTTTCGAGTTGAAACAGCTTTTTGTGTGATAGTAGAAAAAAAGAAGTGGCCAGCACACGATAATTGTTAAAAGAGGTTATTATTGGTCAAACATCAATTATGAATTTGAAATTCAATTTTGAAATGTTGATCTTGTTTTCTGAAACTAAATATTTAGCAATTGGCCCTTTAAGAATGGTGTAAAAATTGAAAACTCATGACGAAAACACTTGTAATAAAAACATATTTAACTTAGTCTCAATTAGTGCAAAAAAAACATGTGAAAACATAGAGCTTAGAAACATCAACATGGAAGAAAGCATTTCTCGAAAAGAAAGGAAAAAGGTAGCAAATGAACCATTGTACTTGACTCGATATGAATAAAACAGTGGCGAATAGCCAGCTGAAAAGGCTGTTTTTGGTTTCAAACCTAGCTTTTTAGTTTCTCCAGAACGATCGTTGGACAAAACGCGCTTTTTTTGTGACACAATCGATGCCATTTTTTCCAGAGATCCGTTTTGTGATTTCTCTTTCATCCTTAGTCCAGATTTCCATCATCTATCTTTACTCCGACTCTAGCCTCTTTGATTTTCAGAAATCCCTTTTCTTCCAGTATTCCTCTAGACTCATTTTTTGTCTGCACTGGAAAACTATGAATGCTGCAGTCTGTATACGTTGTGGCTTTGAGAAAGAAAGGCAAAACTCCAAAAATTTACATTGCAGCTAAGATTAGTATGCGCCACCCATATTTTCTGAATAGTAAATTTAGATTCCGTCTTCATAACTTAATTATGTGCTTAATAGCCAAATGAAACTTAGGTGAGAACAGTTTGACCTTGTCACTAGAAGTTGAAGATCTGCAAAAGAAAAAGTCAGAATTGGAAGATGAGTTGCAGTCACTAACGGACAAAGAGAAGGCTTTGAAAGAAGATGTAAAGACACTTGAAGTCAACGTGGCGATTCAGAATCTGGAAGAAAAGACTAGGGCAAAACGCGAAGCTGTAGAAAAGTTGGAATCGAGGAAAAACGATCTAGAAAAAGAATTAAAAGAACCAGAAATTTCCAAGACAACTGATGAACAAGAACCTGAAGTTACAGAGAAAGCTGAAGAACAAGAAGCAGACGTAATGGTAACCGTAGCTCCTGTTGAAAGCCAAGAGCCTGTACAGTCAAAAGAACAACATAAACAAGAAACAAAGAAACGCAGATTTTTCTAAGCACCATAAAGAACAGGCCTCGCACTCTATCTTCGACATTTCCTTTGCATCTTACTTCCATCTTACCTAGGTTTAAGTAGATTGAAGTCAATTGGAAATTCTCATTCGTGCGCTGCAAACTCGCTTTACTTGACAAGGACGGGCGTTGAACAAGAAGTAGCGTCTTTAATTGCGGCGGCTGTGATTATTCCCTGTTAGTGCACGCTTTATTTCAGTACTTTTCCGGTTTCCATATACCATAAATACAAATCTAACTCTGCCAAATTGAGATTTGATTTTACTGCAATTTCAGTCAGTAACGCTTCAGTTTCTAAATATTTTCTTTTCGTTAATACTTTTGGCTTTTTAGTCATTTTGTGCCTTGTTAAGACATCGATTATGTGAAAGTCTATAATGGCAAGATTAGTGTAGCCTATGTTTCTAAGGAAATGACTTGCTTCTTTATGCCCGATTCCTTTTATGTTATTAACCAGCCATTCTCTTAATTCGTTTTCATCATTAATCGTTTTGATCACTTTTCTTATCGAGTCTTTGTATTTTCTTGCATTCACAATATATCTTGCTCTTGTGTTGGGATAACGGTGACCCAATTCCCTTAACTTTTTTGCCAGATCTGATTCTGGAAGAGTTAGAAATTCGTTTCCTATCTCCATTTGAATCTTCATGCTTCGTTCAGCGTTAAAATTCGCAGTCAAAATACAGAAACAAAGCTCCTCAAAGATTTCATTACTCGACTCGTTGCCCATTTTTCTGAATTTTCTCAAGCGAGCATCTACAAGATTTTTCACTTCGCTGTTCGTCAGATTCTCCACAGATTTCAATAGTCTTTTCATCGTTCTCGTTCACCAACACTCGAGAAACGACCAAATAAAGATATCATACGATCCGTGCGCGCCAAGACAAGCGTTCTGCAGCATCCAACCTACTATTACACTGTTTACTGCTTCAGTTACTTTTGATTTGGTTCCCAAAATTCTTTTGGAGAAAGACTGATTTCCCCTGCTGATGCAACGTTATATGGACAAACTTTTATGCAAGTCGAACAGTCTGTACCGTTTTCGCACCAGTAAAGATAGCATCGTTCAACATGGACATACCACTTGGATGCTCCCGGATTATTAGATCGACACACCGCTTCAAAGCTTGGTTCGTTATCCATTGAAATAGCACCTGCCTCGCAATGTTCAGCACACAACTTGCATTTTTTGCAGAACTCTTCTACACCGAACTCGATGGGTTTATCAGGTTCCAGAGGAAGGTTTGTTAAGATCTTGCAAAGTCTCACTCTTGGACCATATTGAGGCGTTATTAACAAGCCATTGCGACCAAGCTCCCCAAGTCCAGCATCAATCGCAAGTGGAATGCTTAAGGCAGTATCATTTCCGCATTGTATCGCTTCATATCCAAGATTCCGAATAAACTCACCAACGCCAGCAAGTATAAACGCCATTTTCGAGTAACCCACTCCAGTAGCAGCCGCAGCTGGAACAGCAGGAGAAGTTGCAATTCCATCTGCATCCATTTCAACTGCCACAACAATAACATTTTGAAACTTTCTTGGAACATCAACGTCTGCATATAACCAGTCTCTGTTAAATTTACATACCCCAACCAACGATGCACCGAAAAGTTTTGCTGCTCGCTTGATAAGAATGCTCATTTGATGCGGGTCGTCAACTTCATATCTTGTTTTTGTCCAATCAATTCCAACAGTGTCCACTTGGGTTCTGTTAGGTTTGATTTTCTTCCATGAAAAACCACCTTCAAAAGCGTCATGCACTATCCAAGAAGCATAGGCTAATGCGAAGTCAACTCTTGAATAACCCGGCTTTTCCTCCGAAATCATGCGGAGCACTTTCTCATCGTACATTCGCCTATAGCCTTTCCATGACGAATCCCACGCTACCCTGTGAAAAATTATGTTTTTACTATCGAAGCGGTGAAGCTTAGATTCAGCAATAACGTAGGGTGGCTTTTCAAGCGTTTTTACCTTAGCCTCTGGAATTTTCTCTGCTTGATATGAATTCATAGCCTAGCACGCAAAGGTGTAAGGGAATACAGTTGCAAGTTAGATTTCTTTGTTTCTATTCTTAACAAGCACGTGCTCACTGCATGAACATTTGACAAGTATTAATACAAAATAGTGTGGACCAATGATTTTTGGAGGATCTGTTGAAACGAAAAGATATTATGTGGAAAACCCGCCGTTCATATTATGCATTGCTAGAATTGTGAGAAACGTGGACATTGCCTTTTGGATTAGCTATGCTTAAGGTAATTCTAGATTTTTCAGATGATTAAAAGAGCAAGTATCAGAACATCCGGCCCTAACGAAGCAAAATGGTTACTGATGGAATCCATCTTCACTCCTTTCCTAATATTAGCCAGTTCTAGGGTGCGCTGGATTCGGAAACAACAAGAAACGAAGATTCTTCCTCCACATTTTTTTGCCGTGATGATGTAGTGGTGCCAAGTGATTGTGATCCCTCTCTTTTCCTTGTATCTCTATGCAAACTCCTTGATCATGCGTGATAGTCGGTGTCGTTTCAAGTCTGAGTGAACTCCAATCTGAATTGGACCTCATAAGAGAGATATCGAAGAGCAAGAGAGGTTTGATCATGGAATCGAAGATTCAAGAGTTCACGAAATGCCTCAGTTCATGTGATGTACGAAAGGGTTACCTAAGAGGTTTTGAGCTGTTCGAAGAATTTAGCGGAAGAAGTATCTATGAAACGATCAAACGACGTAGGGAAAATTTCAACAACTTTGATTCCAAAGCTGAAGGACAATTAGAGAGAGAAGTTGAAAGCTTCTATAACTGGTTGAAAGGAGTTAAAGGTCTTCAACCTAGCATCGCCTATTATTATTCAGTAGGTCTTAAGAGTTTGCTTGCGGGGTTTCCATTCGGTGTTGCAGTTGGATTGCTTTTCGGTATCATCTTAGATACGCATGCTGGACAAAGTCTACCCTAACCATAAAAAAAGTATAGAGAACTAGTTACATCGCGTGCTCTGTTCTGAGTCGATGGCTGCGAGTCGCGCGAAAACCGTTTTGAATGTCATAGACAGGATCCGGAGTATGTAGTCAAACTGTTGGAAATGAAAGAAAAGATTGATCAGATTGACCAACATAGCATTGATCCAAATAAACTTAAATCGATCTCCATCAATAGAAATAAGAACGAGCGGGGTTGCCCTAGCCTGGCAGGGGGCAGGCCTGCTAAGCCTGTGGTCCTTTGGGCCGCGCGGGTTCAAATCCCGCACCCCGCGCTTTTATCAATGAATGGAAAGAAAAATCGAAAGAAAAACAGATTTTGAGATTCCCCGAAAACTGACGCGTCTTTCTAAGGTCTTACACATTCGGCTTTAGGTCTATACGGTCGCTTTCTTGTTCGCTTTCGCTTGTGTCGTTCACATTCATATACGCGAACCAATAGCCATCCTTTGTCTTCATAGCTGCAGCCACATGGCAAGGTGATCGTGTCCGTTGTCTTAGTTTGGGTTTTCTTTTTCATTTTGGTTTTCTCTGTTTTTCTAACTAGTATGAAGATGAACCTTTCTAGGTTTATAACTTTCTAAATGAGTGCGCGCTAATCTCATGCGTTTAATGAATGTTTCTATGCTTGTAGCTTTCTAGGTTCGTGGAAAATCTAGAAGTTTATGATTATCCCTTAGACTCTCTTCTTGACTAAGGCTGTAACAGAATCTGACTTAGGGTGGATTATCTTCACCTGATAATTTTCTCGTGGAATGTTGTCGACCACCATTTTTGGACCTGAGAAATCGTAGTTGTGGAAGAAAACTGCCGTTTCATTGTGCATAAGGCATTTTGAATTCTCCCAATCACTCTTCACCGTTGCATGAGAATGACCTCCATCGATGAAGATCAGGCTCATTTTGGGCAAGGTTTCCACAACTTCGGGAAGAGTTTCGACAGAATCTCCTTTGAAAAGCTTAAACTTACACTTCATCTCTTTCAGTTTCTGCCTCACTAGGCTAAGCTTAAAATCGTTGTTTCCTCCGAAAAGGTCAAATCCGTAATATTCCACCTCTTCAGGGGAAAAGTTTCGGATGGCAACTCTTATCATATTTCTCGCGTTTTCACCATCTGCAACACCGATCTCCATCATTCTCTTACATTCATTCCTCTGGATATATTCATTAAGAAATGAATGCGACCGATACCCTAACCGACTAGATCCCATCTCCCTTTCCCCATATGAAATGAACTTTCTAGGTTTATAACTTCCTAGACTAAGAAATGCAGAAGTTCATAAAATTTGAGCTTGGTTATAAAGTGGAAAGTTGGAACCTTCTTCTGCCAAGTCGCTCAGAAAGTCAAGCCATCTCTTTCTTAATCATTGCTGCTATTTCGACTGCAATTCCAATGTTCTTTCTAAGCTCATCCATCTCCCGTGAAATACCCTTATAGAACTCTATCACTCCTCTGTCAACAGTTCTTAACAGAATTAGATTGGTAGGATAGAAATAATGGCCAAATGCATCTTTGCTTCGCAGGGACTCTTCATCTGAACCTTGAGGACGTTTTATATGTATTCGAGTGAAAACTACTTTGCTTCCATGCTTCTCCACTAGGCCTTTCGCCAATTCGTTCAGCTTTGGCTTCTGTTTTTTACACGCTGAGCATCCATCTCTGGTAATAGTGATAACGTAGACTTTGCCGATTTCAGGAGCCAAGTAGTCTAAGTGAGATCTCCCTGTTTTGAAAATCTCCTTCTCAATCTTAGTGAATTCTATTGTGTTGATTGGCATAGATTTCTATCAACAAGAAAAGATATTTAAGCAATCTGCTGAAACAACAAGAAAAGCGCGGGCTTTGTAGACAAATAATGATTCCGGAAAAATCTTCTATTATACGCTTTTGATAGTGATAGAAATAAGGAAAAGATGTTAAATCTGCGGCTAGAGCGCACAAAATTGTTAATAGCTTGTAATGCCTCTTGCTTTTTTCAGAATCACTAAACTGCTGGGACAAATGTGCAAGCTGTTCCATGGAGCCAAGTTAGATCTTGGCGCTGCAATATGTGCGGAATTTGTTGTAGACACTACGATGTGGTTCTCAAGTTTCCTGAATGGTTAAGCATTGTAAAGAATTTTGGAATTGAATATACCGCACCTAGCCTAGACAAGATTTTCTTGAGAAGAAGATCAGATGGCTCCTGCACTTTTCTACTCGAAACCCCAAAAGCATCATTTTGTGGTTTGCAACATGCAAAGCCAAAAGCCTGCAAACTCTGGCCCTTCAAAGTCTTGAATCGACCAAAGTTTGGCAACCCTAACAAAGCAGCTTATCATTACCGTGATCGAAAACTCTTCATTTACGTAGATCCAGCATGTACCGGTCTAAGACTAGGTGAGCCAACTCGAGAGTTTGTCTATTCTGTAATCCCGGAATTCATAGAAATCGCCCTTAACTCGTGTCGAAGGCAGTTCAAGACTACAGCTGTTTTGTGACCACTCTGGTGTGTGCTGAAATGTCACAAATGTGAATTTGAAACGTTAGTTGATGTTTCAGTTCGTTATTTCTAATCGTCGTCATTCTTCTACAGAATGCAAAATCAAAAGAATTCTGTATTTCATATGTGTTAATGCGAAAATGATGAAACAAGATGTGTTGCGTGTGCTTTCTAGGTTTAGGACTTTTTATTTTTCTAGAGGATTTTATTACCATGTAGTAACATCTATATATTACCCTTCGGTAATTACTTTGCGGTAATAAAAGGCGAGGCTACATGAAGTTGAAACTGCAGTTAGTGCGAGATGGGGAGATAATATTCGAAATGCCACTTTCCCCTGGGGACTGGCCGAGGAAGCAACTGGAAAAAGAATTCAATGCTTTCGAAGAGCATTTTCACAGATTTTCCAAGATGTTCGATGCTTTGTCCAACGAGACCCGTATGAGGATGATGAGACGGCTTGTGGAGGAAGAAGATCGTACAATGAGCTTTGCAGATTTTATGCGAGACTTAGATTTGAATCCAAAAATCGTATGGGAAAACTCAAAAAAGCTGAGGGACAGTGGATTTCTAGAGAAGACCAGTAGAGGACAGTATACCTGCTCAGAGTTCGGACAAACAGCCTTCCTCACGATGAGCCTCGCCTTACGCCGCCTAATGGAATTGCTAGAAGAAATGGAAAATTTTTAGGGAGGTGAAAAACACTGTCAGATGAAGATTGGTGGTCAAGGCGGTTTAGTAGAAGACGGCCTTTCTTTGAAGGCAGCTTCTTCAGTGATATAGACGAAGTCTTCAGAGAAATGGAAGAAATGATGGAAAGAGAATTCAAGGAACTTTCTAGAAAAGCTCCTCGAGATCTCATTCGAGAACGGACGCTACCAGACGGTACAAAAGTGAGAAGTTGGGGACCATTCGTGTACGGATACAGCATAACAATGGGTCCTAAGGGAAAGCCTAGAGTCAGACAGTTTGGCAACATCAAACCAGAAATCAGGATGGGGAGACCCCGCATCGACATCAAAGAAAAGAGAGAACCTCTAGCAGATGCAATGACCACGAATGGCGAAGTCAAAGTTGTAGTAGAACTTCCAGGAGTCGACAAGAAAGACATTAAACTACACGGAACAGAAAAAAGTCTAACAATTTCCGTAGACACACCAGGGCGAAAATACTACAAAGAAATCGAATTGCCAGACAAGGTTAATCCTAAAGGAGCGAAGTCTTCATACAAAAACGGCGTCCTAGAAGTTACACTTCAGAGAATGAAAGAAGAGAAGCCTAAAGGTGAACCTATAAACATAGAATAGAGCGCGCTTCCCGTCACCGTACGCTTTCCCTTTTTTTCTACTCTCGCCTCCTAGACATTATTTTACGCCCGCTCTCTAACCTAAACACAAACCTTAGAATTCTTTACAACTTTTTATTATGCGTCAGTACAAGTTAATAAAATCGAGAGAAATAATCAAGTTACTAAGTTTATAGCTTAGTAAGTAAAAGAAAAACTGAGGTTTGTGTGCACGCCCACAGAAAGAACCAACAAGAATTGTTGACTTAGAGGTTGATGAAAAATGCAATGGCATGAGCGACAGCAATAGCAGCGCAGCACACAAACTCATATCGTGTAAAATTCCGCAGAGAAGAGTTTTTGGAACTCGTTAGCTAAACGAACGATAATCTATCACAGAAGAAGAATGCACTTCTTCGCCTCTGATGGCTTCGTGATGTATACATTTAAATGCAAAAACAGGGATTTCTCACAAAAAGTCCTGAATGCAATCGAGTTCTCAAATGAAGCATGGAAAGAGTGAGTCAAGAACCTCATAGATAGCCGACTCAAACTCTCTCCTTTTTTTTGGGCGGGGAAAACTCATGAGCTTAGTTAAGCGCGTGTCGCGCTCTTCTCTTTCAGTAGGTAATATGTCACGAGGCTCTTGGCAATCAGGTCGCCTCTACTGTTCTTAAC
>DAOVMU010000132.1 GCA_030630585.1 Candidatus Bathyarchaeota archaeon
CAATAGACCCATAATTCAATGTTCCATCATCATTCAAGTCCACATATTTAACTTGGCATCCTTTTATTTTTGAGAGAGCTTCCCAAGGTACTATATTGCTGTGGTGCTCCATCAACGTGACTACGACTTCATCTTCCTTCTTTAAATTGTGAAGACCCCAAGCATACGCAACAAGATTTATGGCCTCAGTGGTTCCTCTCACAAAAATTATTTTTTCCATTTCATCCGCGTTAATGAATTTGGCAACCTCTTCATGTGCGTTTTCATAAAGTTCAGATGCCTCTTGGGAAAGCGTATAGACAGCCCTATGAACGTTTGCATTGCAACTTTCGTAAAATTCCCTGATGGCTTCCAATACTTGCTTTGGTTTTTGGGTTGTGGCTGCACTGTCGAAGTAGATTAGTGGGTGATCGTTTATCTTCCGTTCTAGGATCGAGAAGTCTTCCCTGATTCTTTGAGGATTCAACATTATTCTTCTACCTCATCTTTCATTCTTTTTGAAAGCACTTCCGCTAGTTCTTCCTCTTCTAGAGCTTGTTTTTCCTCGAAAGTCAGCTCCTTTGGCAGCCAATCTGGGGAAGCATCCTTGTTTTTGTAGTATGTCCTTATTGCTCTCTTCAATGCTCCTACGGCTAGGATGCCGCAGTGGAATTTTATTCTTGGAACTCCACCAACGGCTTCTATGACTCTTTTCCATGAGATTTTCCACGCGTCCTCAAGCTTTGTTCTTTTGATCATCTCAGTGACTATGCTTGAGGTGGCGATGTTTGCGGCACAACCGTAACTCTCAAAGGATGCTTTTTCAATGACATCTTTGTCATTGATTTTCAGGTAGAAAATTATCATGTCTCCACATAAAGGATTTCCCGCCACAGCCGTTACTGTGGCGTCTTTCATCTTTCCAAGATTCTTTGGGTTCCGGAAAAGCTCCAATATTTTTGAGTTGTATGGAAGGGGTGTCCTAGACATGATTACTCCACCTTCATAGAGCCAACTATCCCTCTTATTCTTTGTACAGCTTTTGCGATAGCCTCTAAGACGTATTCTATATCTTCTTCAGTGTGGTATCTCGTAACCTTCATCAGGATGCTGCCGTGAGCTTCAACGAATTTTCTACCTATGGCAACGAGAACATGACTTGGTTGAAGAAGCCGCCTAGTGCATGCGCTCCCGCTTGAAACATAAACTCCGTTCAGGCTCAATTCAATTGTTAATGCCTCACCCTCACACTTCAAGAAACTTATATTCACGTTATCAGCTGCCCTCTTGTCGCTTTTGGGTCCATTAAGCCTAACATCTGATATTTTCTCGATTGTCCCATCAATTAGTTTGTCTCTAAGCCTTCGCATATGATTCATATTGTCTTCAAAATTACTGAAAGCTAGTTCGGATGCTTTTGCAAAACCAACGATTAAAGGCGTGTTTTCAATCCCTGGCCAGAGCTTCTGCGTTCCTATTTGACCCTCCAAAATTCTTTGCACGGTAATGCCTTCCTTGACGTACAATGCGCCTATTCCTCGTGGACCCAAAATTTTGTTGCTGCTTATAGTTGCTAAGTCAACGTTTGAATCTTGTGCATTAAACGGATTTTTTCCGTAAGCGTCTGAGGCGTCGGTATGAAATATTGTTTCAGAGTTTCTGTCCTTCACTATCGCCAGTGCTTCCTTTACTGGCTCTATAGTTCCAATCTCATGGTTCACAGCTGATAGACTTACAAGGATTGTTTCTTTGTCAACAGACCCCTTCAATTTTTCAAGATTGATGAAACCTTCGCTGTCAACTGGGACTTTTAATACGGTAAATCCATGTTTTTGGAGCAAATCAACGACATGTAGAACGCTTAAAGGCTCGATTTCGGAAACCACAATTTTTTTACCTTTATCTTTCATTGAAAAGGCTGTTCCCATGAGCGCTAGGTTGTTAGCTTCTGTTTCTCCAGGAGTGAAATTGACTTCTTCACGTGTTTTGCAGCCTAAAAATGTCGCTATCTTCTGAGAGGACTCCATTATTGTTTCGAAGGCTTCCCAGCCGGGTTTGTGTGTTAGTGTTGGGTTACCGTATGCACGTTGATTGAAGTATGGAATCATTGCATCAACAACCTTTTTTGGAACCATGCTTGAATTTTCAATGTCCAAGTAAACCTCACGTTCTAGACCTTCGTGTGCTTTAAGAAGCCCTTTTATGTTCTCAGCCATTCCCGTTCAAGTCCTACAATCGAAGTTTTTAGTGTAGCTTCTTATAGAAAAACATAACTCAAAGGATACTTTCATGTTGCACATAACACTTTAAACTTATAACATAATAATTGCTGTTGTAAGATCAAGATGGCGTATTTCAGTGAGAATAACAGACTTGCTAATGCCGGAAGCTGTCAAACAAATACTAGTTAAATCTGGACTTGTTGAGCTTTATCCTCCACAAGAGGAAGCAGTAAAAGCTGGGGTTTTGGAAGGACGAAACTTTGTTTTGGCAAGTCCTACAGCTTCCGGAAAAACTTTGGTTGCTGAGTTCTGCGCTCTTAAACATATATTGGAAAAGAATGGGAAAACGGTTTATCTAACGCCTCTAAGGGCTTTGGCGAGCGAAAAGTATGCGGAATTTAAGAAATACACTTCAATACGGAAATCTAGTGGAGAACGCGTAAGGATAGGCATTAGCACGGGTGACTATGACAGCAATGACTCCTGGCTGGAAAGATACGACATAATAGTAACCACCAACGAGAAGGCGGATTCTCTTCTGAGGCACAGAGCCAAGTGGATGGATGAAATTTCACTTATTGTAGCTGACGAAGTGCATTTGCTGAATGATGGGGAGCGAGGACCAACCCTAGAGGTTGTCTTGGCAAGACTTATGCAGATTAATCCAGACATGCAGATTTTAGCTTTAAGCGCAACAATAAATAATGTTGAGGAAATCGCGGAGTGGCTTAAAGCAGGATACGTAACAACAGAGTGGCGGCCAATCCATTTGAAGGAAGGCGTAGTTCTACACGAGGAAATCCAATTTAAAGATGGAGATACTAGGAAAATAGAGAAAAAAACAGGAAATCAAGCCATAAACCTAGCCTTGAACATCATAAAATCCGGCGGACAAGTACTAGTTTTTGCAAGCACAAGAAGAAAAGCAGTCACCATTGCAAAAAAGGCTACTAACGAAATCGGACAACTCCTATCCAAACCTAATAAGCGTGCTCTGAAGCGGGACTCTGAGAAAATCCTAGCAGCCGGAGAAAGAACAAGAATAAGCGAGTTGCTGGCTGAACTGGTTAAGCATGGAACAGCTTTTCATCATGCCGGTTTAGGTAGTGGACATCGCAAAATAATAGAAGATTCTTTCCGTCGAGGGAAAATTAAAGTGTTAGCAGCTACGCCTACCTTGGCCTTCGGCGTAAACCTGCCAGCTAGAACCGTCATCATTCAAGACTATAGGCGATACGAATCCGGATACGGTTACTATCCAATCAGTGTCCTCGAATACAAACAGATGGCCGGTAGGGCTGGAAGACCCAAATACGACAAGGTTGGAGAAGCAATACTCACAGCAAAAACCAGTGACGAAGCAGACTATTTAATGGAAAGCTACATCTTGGCGCATCCGGAAAGGATATGGTCAAGGCTTGCAGTTGAAAGAATTCTAAGGTCACATGTGTTGGCAACAATAGCAGCGGATTTTGCTCACACGGAAAGCGGAATCTATGAGTTTTTTGGCAGAACATTTTACGCATACCAATATGATATTAAGGCGATTAAGAGTGTAATAGCTAAAATTCTTAAGTATCTATACGATGAGGAAATGATTGACATCGGCGCTAAGAACATTTATGCCACAAAATTTGGAAAGCGAGTAAGCGAGCTTTACATAGACCCAGTTTCAGCCGTGATAATCCGCAAGGCGTTCAGACTTAAACCTGCATGTTTAACGGATCTGAGTCTTCTTCACCTGATTGCCCATACACCAGACATGGCTCCAAAATTGAGACCATACACGCGGGAATTAAACGGAGTAGGAGTTTTCATGGAAGAACACAAAGAAGAGTTACTTGTGGATGTACCGGACGAGTGGGAAGACAATATAGCCTACGAAGAATTTCTACGCGAGGTGAAAACCGCCATGGTTTTGAAAAGTTGGATC
>DAOVMU010000006.1 GCA_030630585.1 Candidatus Bathyarchaeota archaeon
CATATTTCTTCGGAACCGATTATGTTTTCCGTTAAATCATGGTGTCGCACCTACAGAAACGAACGTAGCGAGATCAACCTTCTTGACTTAGCGGACTTCATCAAAAAAGAACTGAAGCAGGATCCTCAGCACGTGACTAAGTTAGCGTTTGACCAGAAGATTTTGCAGCCGAGTCCTAAGCCTAGTAAAGCTGTGGTGGTGTAATGTCGCCGAAACAGGCCAGGCTAGTTGAGTACTGTGTTGTTGTTGCTCCTATAACGATTTCCAGCGGGGCTGAAGAGTCTTCAAAGCTGACTGCTGCAACTGTAAAGTTTGAACCAGCCATTTACGCTCTTTGCTGTCTCTGTAATCGCTGGGCTGTGCTGCGTTTCTGTATGGAATACTTGAACGGTGAAGGCGACATAGTTCTCTGGGGTGAGACGTGCCCGTCATGTAGAAACAGGGTTATTGCTGAAAAAGCGAAAAGAGGTTGAATAATGGGCAAGTCCGCTCATTCCAAGCGGCCCGCAAAGCCCCCTTTATGTTGCCCTGAATGCGGATCCACCCGAGTTTGGAAGGATGGTTTCCGCTACACCAGGCAGCGCGATGTGCAGCGATTTTTATGTAAATTATGCGGCTTCAGATTCAGCCAAACGCTGGCGAACATTCAAGTAAAGGTTAACATCAGCGGACAGCTCCTTGAACAATCTAACTCTGGAAAGAACCTTTTGCAATCGAATGTCTTTCAAAGTGACTTCCCCGTTAAGCCAACCCTTGAGGACTCGCCTTTCAAGAGCTGTGAACACGTAACTTCTCATACTTCATCAAAACAGACTATTACAGAGAAAGTATTAAATACTTTTGCTGACTATAATAGAGAACGTCAAGTGTGCGCAGCCTTGACTAGAGGCGCGAAAAACTTGATCAAAGTGGAGACCCGACAAGAAAAGCCCATGCGGGAGGGCACAAAGCTATCAAAACCCGACATCAAAGGTAAAATAATCGAATATATCTGGCGACTGAAAAATGATGGCTACGCCGATTCCACCGTGGAAAACTATGCTAGAATTTTGAGAATCTTATACGAGCGAGGAGCTGACCTCTGGAGTCCAGAATCAGTGAAACATAAAATCAGACAGCAGTCCTGGAGCACCGGAAGAAAGATGATCAGTGTGCATGCATACTCAAACTTCATAAAACTGTTAGGGCTTTCTTGGAATCCTCCGAAATACAAACCACCCGAAAAGCTGCCTTTTATTCCACAGGAAAGAGAGATCGACGACCTCATCGCAGGCTGTAGCTACAAGATCGCAACATTCCTACAATTGCTAAAGGAGACGGGAATGCGAGCTGGGGAAGGCTTCAACACAAAGTGGATCGACCTAGACACAATTCAGAACACAGTCAGAGTTACGCCGGAAAAGAATAGCCGACCCAGAATCTTCAAAATCTCAAATCATCTGATTGCCATGCTTAATCGCCTCCCAAGAGACGGGGAAAGACTATTCAACTACGCTTCAAAAGCCAGTCTGCGGAGAACATTCGAGAAACAAAGGAAACGAATAGCCCACAAACTCAGCAATCCAAGAATTCAGAGAATATCATTTCACACCTTACGCCACTGGAAAGCCACCATGGAATACCATCGAACAAAAGACATCCTCCACGTAATGCAACTACTAGGTCACAAGAACATCAAAAATACCTTAAAATACACACAGCTAGTTAATTTCGAAGACGATGATTACGCCTGCAAAGTTGCAAGAGAACCCGAAGAAATCAAAGCGCTGATTGAGCTAGGCTTTGATTATATTACCGAGCAAGCTGGTCTTAAGTTCTTTAGAAAGCGCAAGTAGAGTCGCCGGTTTATCTGTGGCGCCGCCGGTAGGACTTGAACCTACGACCAACTGGTTAACAGCCAGCCGCTCTACCTAGCTGAGCTACGGCGGCTCATGCTTAATGAGTTTTGAGTTTTCCAGCAATATTTAAGTTTACTCATTGAATAGTTTAGTGACATAAAGATTACTTTCTTTTTACAACACTTGGAAACTAAGATGGAAGGAACGTTATCGAGTAACACAAAAAATCAAGGCTCAGTTGCAGTCTCGAACTATAATGAGGTCTCAAAAAGTGGTGCACGTTACATAAACAGTAAGGAATATTTGCTTGCGCATGACACCCGTCGGTTTCAATTGAAGTGTAAGCTGGCGAATAATATAAACAAACATCATTGAAATAACCTGTGCAAATTAGTAGTTATAGTTCTTTCAGATGGGTGAAACCAAGGTTTAAATATTGCCTTCTTTTACTAGCCTAGCTATTGAACCAAGAGTTAGTAAGGTGTTAACAAATGGTCAGTGAAGGAAGAGGACGGTTGTTCAGAATAACAGATGGCAAATACTTGATTTATCTACCAGTATACTTAGCGGAAGACAGCATGTTCCCATTCAAAGGGTCAGACTCCATACCTGTAAAGGTACAGTTCAAAATCGGAGACGACAAATTAATCATAGAAAAGTGGGAAGAACCAGAAAAAAGTAAACAGTCGAACTAATATTGCTCCACATAAGATACAAAATTAGGGTTGCTGCGTGAAGCAAGAATGCGCAAGCTACTAGTCTCGTACAGGAAAAATTGAGAAGTCCTTAAGAGAATAAACTAAAGGGTTCTGTCGCTATTTAGGGCTATTACGTTTTGTTTTCTCCTTTTGCTTAGAAAAGTGTATGTGTTAGATTTTCCAATTAGGTTGAAAGATTAATGGAGACCACCTGTACTGAAAAAAATTCTAGAGGTTAGATGGCACGGCAGAGGCGGCCAAGGAGCATGGACCGCCAGCGAACTATTAGCCCGAGCAGCAATCTACGAAGGGAAATACATTCAGTCTTTTCCAGAATTCGGCCCAGAACGAATGGGTGCACCAGTAGCTGCTTTTACAAGAATAAGCAATGATCCAATACAAATACACTGTGCAGTCTACAATCCAGATGCAGCAGCTGTTTTAGACCCAACGCTACTAAAAACGGTTCCAGTTACCAAAGGATTAAAAGAAGAAGGAACCATCGTAATTAACTCCAAGGAAAATCCTGCTGAAATGAGAAAGATACTCAACATGCACAAAGGAAAAATTCTGACTGTTCCAGCAAGCGCGCGCGCTTAGATGAACACAGACGGTGTGAACAATGGTAAGGTTGAGAGGTTTTCTTAAACAGAGGCCAAGAGAACTGAAAGGTTTGACATATATTGGCTAAAACGCACGAGGTGGATGTAAATAGAAGTTTCTTCTATAAGTTGGTTTCACAATTAATATGGGCATGAAAGGTCGTTAGATTTTATGTTCTCAAGAAATATGCTTGAGAGAATAAAGGGTGTGAAGAAAGTGTTTATGAAGACTAAGAATCTTTGTGAAAAAATAAGAAATTTGGAGACTGAACGAGCGAATTTGATGATTGAAATTGAAAAATTAAAGAAAATGGCGGAATCAAAGGTTTATGCACTTGAGAACGAAGTAAGCATGATGCGAGAAGAGGTGAAGTCATTAAGAGGTCTTTTAGGTTATGCGGAAGAAACAAGAAAACAATAAAGCAGTTGATTTTGTGCAAGCTAAGATTTACTGGTTCGAAAGTTTATAGCGGCGGTTCTCGGAATCAATTATGTTTTTCTTAAACAACTTGCGTAAGGCTTGGTAAACCTTCTTCTCGGATTGTCCCACCTTCTCAGCAATCTCAGCAAGTGTTAACCCTTCATCAGAACTTCCTAAGGTTGAAACAATAAGGTTTTCGAGTTTTCCCATGGTAACAGTTCACTCATCATAAGTGAGATGTTTTTCTTATTAAGAATTGTGGATTAAGAAATTAGAAACTTCAAAGGGTCAATTGTTTTTCACTATTTATTCTAGTTAACCTAAAGGTACTTACACTACAGAACTACAATCATTTAGTGTTTGCCAAATGGTCAAACAGAATGTAATCGAAGACTTTTCCGCAAGTCATAAAACCCTTAAAAGAACTATTTATGATGGCACGTAGGTTATGAAATCGTATAGAGGATGGGGAAACGTGAAGAGAAAACTCCTTTCGTTTTTGGTTCAAGTTGTTTTGATGCAATTATTCGTTCCAGTTGTTCACAGTTTTTCATCTGGAGAAGTTGATGCGACAGCTATCGCTAGTTGGGTTGTTGATGGTGATACTTTTGACGTCACTTCAGGAGATAGGATTAGATTGGCTGATGTAGATGCTCCGGAATACGGTGAAAGTGGATATGATGACGCTAAAAACTTTCTAATCTCACGTGTATAAGACAAGCAGGTTTACTTAGATATAGACGATATTTACGGGGCAGATAAATATGACAGACTAGTCTGCGTAGTTTATGTTGAACACAATTCTACACATTTCAAAAATGTCAACAAAGCACTCCTAGTTGGAGGCTTTGCTGTAATTAGAGACTTCGATAACGAATTTAACCCCTATACATGGAGTCTTTACTTTCTCGAAGAAGAAATACCAGAATTTCCGTCACCCACCATCATCCCACTACTCATGATAGCAACACTACTAGCAGTAATAGTGTACAGAAGAAAACATTTTGCATAGTTACCACTGAGTTTTGCACATAACCGCAACCTTACAATTTGAAAACTGTTTGCTATGGGGCTTTTTGTCCGTAGTGTTTAAGCAGTATTACTGCGTCGAAAAGGTCGATGTCGCCGTCTCCGTCTATATCGCAGTGGGGATCATAGTTTGGTTGGCCTTTTTTAGCGCCGTAGCATTTTAGCAGCTTGACAGCATCGAAAAGATCTACATCAAAGTCACCGTCCACATCGCCTGGAATAGTTACGACTACCCAACCGTCTGTTAGGGTGTTGTCTGAAACGTCTGTTTCACCTGGAACTGCGTCTGCGGCAGCGCTTATAGTATAGTTGCCCTTAGCAAAGCCAGTAGTGTTCCAAGTGAATAAGATAGTTGTGGAGTTTCCGCTGGTTAACGTGACGCATTTTGCTGCAATAGAAGACGCGTTAGCGTAGATTGTGACGTTGAAAGTTTCTATGTAATCGCCTTGATTTTCAACAGTGACGTTTATGTTCACGTTGAAACCGGTTCCGACTATTGTCTTAAATGGTGCAATAATTAAGACGGCTACGTCGCGGCGTAAGACTGTTTTGGTTGAAGTTGAATTGGCTGTTGCACCATCGTCATCAGTTACGGTGAGAGTGACTATGTAGGTTCCATTATCTCCATATGAATGTTCAACAGTTACTCCTGTAGCGTTTGTACCGTCTCCAAAATTCCAAAAGTAACCAATTATGTAACCATCAGGGTCATAGCTTTCGGAAGCATTGAAGTAAATGATTTCACCTACGTACACGATTTCGGCGGATTCTGTGAACGATGCTGTGGGAGGTCTGTTCAAGATTGTTTTGGTGGCCTCTGCTGATGCTACGGCGTCGTCGTCATCCGTGACTGTTAAAGTGACTGTGTAGATTCCATTATCCGCATATGAGTGAGCCACTATTGCGCCAGTTGCGTTCGTTCCGTCGCCGAAATTCCAGAAATAACTGACAATCATTCCATCTGGATCGTAACTTTCACCCGCATTAAAAACAATGACTTCGCTGGTGTAGACTATTTCTGCGGATTCGTTAAAACTTGCTACTGGAGATATGTTCGTGTGCAAGTAAGCCCAAACCTCCTTTTTCTCGTCCGTCACGTTCTGCACTAAGAAATTGATTAAAGTCTTGTTTTGATGCGATTGTGGAGCAATGAGAGCCGAGTCGCGAACTAGCGTGACACCCCTGTTCAACCTTAGAATCCTCTGTCTGGGCTTCCAAGTCGTAGAGTTTCTAATCTTTAGCCACGCACTCTTGTCTTCTATAGTCCACCAGTACACGTAAACCTGCTCTGAATCTGGATTCCAACATATCGTAGGCCACGAGTAGATGTTACTGCTGAGCGATTCTTTGGTCAGGTGGGAAGTCACCAACTCGTCCTTGACTTCCCAGTTACCAGTTGTGTAATTGCGGAAACTATAATCGCTTCTGTTAGTTGCTCTTCGATAAACAATGTGAATGTGCCCGTAACCATCGGAAACAGCACTAAACACGTAATTGCTTGACATCGTATAATCTGAGGCGTTTTCCAAAGGACCTAGAGCGCTGTTATCCCACAATCTTCCTCTCGGCGGTTCATCGTTATTCGCGCTACAGTAAATCACATATATCTCGTTATTCGGCAAGCTTAGGGCAACTCCAGATACTAAATCGTTGTCTGGGTTTCCGTTGATTTGCTTTGGGAAACCAGTTGTCGTCTGCCACATCCCATTGTTAAAGTCGCTTTTCACCAAGTTCAACGTCTTCAAATTCGGGTTTGTACGATTCCCGAAAAGAAGGTATGGGTAACCGTTCGTGTCCGTCACAACCGAGCATGCATAGAAGCATTGAGAGGCGTCAGCGTCAACAGCAACCTGCTCTGAAGTTATGAAAGTTATTGTTCCGTTAGAATTTAGGATCCCCTTGCGATAATACACATCGTCGCCTGGTCCCTCAGGACTATAGACATAATGTACTGCACCGTTAGAACCATGAACGTAAAACATGTAGCCATACTCAGCGCTCCTTACAGTTTGCGAAGCGCTCCACGTTTGCCCATCCTCGGTTGACACATATTTAATGTTTCCTCCATCGCTATAGAACTTCCAGAACCTTCCAGTGACATTGTCGAAGAAATCCTTTCTGCCGTAACTATGAGCTATTGACGAGTCGCTAACAGTTTCTATACACTGTAATAGATCTGGACTGAAGTTCTTCACAGGGTAAACGTAAAACAACTCGGTTTTTTCCCAATCGTCATTTGTATCGTTCGCCCAAAACCTGTAAGCCAAAACAGAAGTAGCATCATTTTGCAACGTTACAGTATGGTTGCTCCACGCTTTCACCCCCGTTAAGGCTCCAGTCAGGTTTTCTGAAATCCAGCTTCCACTTGCGTTATGGCTCAAAGCATAACTACTCAACCCGTCAGGATCACTCCATTGTACGGACAACGTTACATTGTGGCCCACCTTATCATACACCACTGTGCTGGTTTGCACTGGAACTGGTCCGTTGTAAATCCTTATGTATGCTCTACGTACAGTAACAAGAAAAAGACCATAGTAAAGAGATGAAACTTTCAGTTTTGCATCGTTGATTTCGGAAGTTGTTTTCAGAGTGCTGGTTACGTTTATTTCCGTCCATCTGTACTCCAAAGTTAAATTGAATGAGCCTAGGTCTACCTCGGATAAGCCGTTGTCCAAGTAAAGTTTTGCTTCCTCTTCGGACATTATATGGGTTGCTTGCCATTCAATCATTAAATACACGGTTTGCAAAGTTGTCAAGCTTGTGTTTTTGAAATGGAACCATGAACAGTTGCCTGTTCCTACAGACATTATGTAGCTATCTGTGTCATCATGCAAGTACGGACTGTTGCCCATAGGTAGCCAACTTGCGCTTTCAGTGTTGTCGAAATAGTCTACCCAACATTTCACGTCTGCGGCTCGATGATCATAGCTTCCCCAATTTCCATGCTCGCGTTTGAAGGTTGTTCGAGAGGTCTTGACTGTATGAACGTTAAAAACCGAAGCTAACACGGTTATTGACAGCAGTATAAGCATTATCTTGGAAACAGGTCTTTTTAACATAGTGCCTTTCTTCCAATCTAGTATAGTTTACCTATCAAATAACACTTGTGAAGAAATGTTCTATTACTTTGGCGTAAACACGAAACTTACATCATTGAATCCGTTTTCCCTCGCGCATGCTGTTGGAACAGTCTCTATCGGTAGTATTGGATTAAAACAAAAATTCTTTCACAAATCATAAAACTGAAGCAGAAGACATAATGAATGATGCGATTTGGGTGGAAAACCAGTATTAGCAGTGTATATAGTATTCGCTCTCGCAAGTACGCTAGCATTTACCTTGCATATTGAACTAGTCAAAGCGGAGCCTAGAACGTGGACCGTAGATGATAATGGACCCGCAGACTTTTCAACGATACAAGAAGCCATAAACAACGTAAATAAAGGAGACAGCATATACGTGTACAACGGAACATACTACGAGAATGTGGTTGTAAACAAGAGTGTTTCGCTTATTGGAGAAGATAGAAGCGTAACGATTGTTGATGGCAATGAAACAGGAACAGTCATCACTGTAACCCAAGACAATGTTAACATTACAGGATTCGCAGTGCAAAGAAGTGGAATTGGTTTTCCGGCTTCTGGAATCTACTTATACCGTGCAAACAACTGCAACATAACGAACAACAACATCGCAAATAATTATAATGGCATCTATGTCTATGAATCCTCAAACAACAAAATTTATGGAAACAACATAACAATAAACAACCTGAACGGTGTTCATCTCTATGAATCCTCAAACAACAAAATTTATGGAAACAACATAACAGAAAACAACTACGATGGCATCTATCTCTTTAGGTTTTCAAATTATAACACAATATCAGGAAACAATATAGCAGACAACATAAATGGCGTCTATCCTTATAGGTCTTCAAACAACAGGATTTTCCATAACAACTTTGTCAAAAATGCAAATCAAGTCTTACTTTTATCAGGATATGCGAATACTTGGGATGATGGCTATCCCTCTGGCGGGAACTACTGGTGCAACTACACAGGTCTTGACTTGAACTATGATGGAATAGGCAACAGTTGGTATGAAATCGACGAAAAAAATACTGACCACTATCCATTGATGGGCATGTTTCACAGCTTCAACGTTTCACCTGGCTACGATGTTGATGTTATTTCCAATTCTACTATTGAAGGCTTTCTGTATTTCGAGTCTAGGAGCACCATCGAAATGTATGTCTCGAACATGACTGCAAACCAAACGTATGGTTTCTGCAGAGTTTGCATTCCAAAAGACCTGATTGCTCCACCCTACAACGTTACAATAAACGATGGAACAATAGAAGTCCTCCACTTCAACGAAACAATAGATGAAGACAACACGCACAGATGGATATACTTCGCCTAACAACACTCAAAACACAAAATAGTGATAATTCCAGAGTTTCCATCACTAATCATTCTACCATTACTCACAATAGTAACACTCGTAGCCGTCGTAATTTGCAGAAGAAAACACTTAATATGACCGTGTAAGTCTAGTAACTCAACATGTTGAATCTTTTCGTTCAGATTATGCTTCCATAGAAGGTTACCATAAACACGGCTTCACCAGGAAAATACATCAAAGAAACAAAGGGAACTTTTCTGAAAGTCTTGGGAACATCACTCAGGGGCATTGTTTCGCCCGGATAGTTGAACATCGTGTCTAGTCCACCAAGATGTTCCATGACCTTGTCATGTACATGTTTTTCTTTAATCCAAGGGGCCCAAGCAATCAAACTAGCAACAATCGAAGCTACTACAACTAGGACGGAGAGAATAATTACCTTACGTTTTATCATCTCTCTCGCTTAATAATATCTAATGATCCTGCTAATATAGAATTCTCAGTGCCTAAACTTCAGAGATTTGATAGAGGGGAGCGCGAAAGGAACAGATAATCCGGAATCAAGGGTTGATATCTGTGTATCTGTTAAACGGATTGAATGATGGTCTTTCCTGATAGCATACGCTCGCCAGAGTATATGAAGATGTTTTAGAGTTTTACGGATAGACAAAAACATTTATTAAGTCTTAATACACATGTTACCCGTGGTAACGGTGTATGAAAATGAGAAATGAAGACACTTCAAAAGCAGACCTCAACGTAGTCGATAAACTATCTTCTTTTACTGAGAATATCGAGAAAGAGAACTTTATCCAAGAATTGAAGAACATTACAGTGTTGAAAGATTTGTCTTTGGAACTTAGGAAAAGAGAGGCAAATGAACCTTTGTACTTGACTCGATATGAATAACGCATAAAAGATAAAAGCGTAGTTGATTTCCTAATTCAGAATTTATGACTATTGACGATTTTAGAAATACCTTTTTTCCTCCCTTTTAGGAAGTTTTCTGTTCACTTGATAAAGGAACACTGATGAGATAAAGACCAAAACTATTGAGAAGTGCTTCCTCTAACAGGGAAGCTAAAGAGAAGTAAGGGGGATGGTAAGGCCAGCTGTCACATAAATGTGCGTAGATGCAAAAGTTATTAGCACAAATCTTGAAACTATCAAATGGAGTTTGTGGCATGAAAGAAGTCGAGAACATGAGAAAAGAAGAAAATAAGTTGAGACTTCTATTTGCGTTAATAAAAGGGACAAGGAGAAGTGATAGGGAACTCGCTAGGGCTCTTGGGACCTCTCAGCCAACAATAACTCGAAAGAGAACGAAGTTGGAGAAAGAAGGCTTCATAAAAGAATACACAGTCATTCAAACCTTAGAAAAATGGGCTACGAAATAATAGCGTTTACTTTCCTGGCTTTTAGAGAAGCAAAACCAGAACTAATAGAAAAAGCACGGGAATGGACTAGAAGGCAACCATGCGTGATTTTCGCCTCAGATGGTGAAGGTTTAGGAATGAATAGCCTCATGATAACATTACACAGAGACTACGCTAGCTTCTCGAGACTGATTTCTAATCTTAGACAAGATTGGCAGCCTAACATTAAAAACGTGCAAAACTTCATACTAAGTGTAAATAGACCAGAGCTCTTAGTGAAAGCCTTTTCCTTTCAATACTTAGAGGCAAACAAGTAAGCGTAGGGCATAATCTTCCCTCTATCTCAATATGGCCATCACTACGTTCAACTATTACGGTGCACGCATGAAGTGAGCGTTATGTTAAATTTTCTGATTATTAAAAATCTGTTGCAGATAATTCACATTTAAACATTTTATTTTAAATGATATAATACTTTATTGAATTGAATGAGACAAACGTTTAAATAATATTTTGTTTGTCAAAGTTCTAAAACCAATGATTTAATCGAGGTGATGACAAAATGGTTAGTGAAGGAAGAGGACGTTTGTTCAGGAGGACAGATGGTAAATACTTGATTTATCTGCCAGTGTACTTGGCGGAAGACAGCATGTTCCCATTCAAAGAATTCGGCAAAGGCAGAAGAGGAGCAAGCGGCTCAATTGACGTAAAAGTGAGTTTCAAACCTGGAGACGGCAAATTACTCATAGAAAAGTGGAGATAACCTGAAAACACTCGCCTAATCATCAAAAAAGCCTAACTACCTCTTGAATCTCTATCATTGTCCATTGAATTCAGAAATGAAAAACGCGCGCAAGATTCTCTGCAATCTTCAAGCAGTTTACGAGGAAAGGATAATATAGAGGCTGGAATCTAAGGTGAAGCAGTTTAGCCAACTAAACATGGGGAAGTAAGGTTGATGTTGAGTATTCTTATGCTTCTCATAATCATACTGTTGGCAGCCCTACTGATTACAGCGTACGTGATTACCCCGATCATCAGTTGGCTGGTGATGAACCCTCTTGGAGGCGTGGCTTTGTTGGCTATCATTGTTACTCTAGCTTGTGTTTTATTCTTCAGAGAAATACGAGAGGATAAAAGAGACTGAATGGCGAGAGCCTTCTATACACGATTTAACCTCAGGTACTTAGGCTACGAGACCCTAATTATTTATGTGACACATAAAGCCTAGACTTGGTCGAAGGTTCTTTTACAAATTATAAAACAGAGAGTCTAATGCTCTACTAGCAGATTTACCAGTTCGGCATATTTCTGCAACACAAACTTCTTCTGTCCCTCGTTCGTCCATTGCTTTTTCTCGATTCTTCTTCTCAGCATTATACACTCTTTCATTATTCCTTTCATCATAATCCTACTCTTCCTTTAGGCGAAGGGTATAGCGCCATCTTATTCTGTGAAATGCTGAAATAGCTTTTGTTAACATGCAGGTATATCGCTGACCGTTCAAGAAACCCGCTTTCACTTCGCAAATTAAAGATTAAACTTTAAAAACGAGATACTTTGCAGAGTTCCAATAGCACTGGAAGCTACAACATTTTCATCAGAAATCTAGTCTCTAGCTCTTGCTGGATTTTTCAGACAGTCACAACCTTTAAACACTTTCAAAACTGGTTTCGTTGGCTAATGTATTCCTCAGAAAGAGCCTAGAGTACAAGTGCATACTCCAAGAATATTAAACGTGAGATTTAGAGAAGTTGGAGCCTAGAATACTTGATCTCCATTGGTTCATTAACCTGCTTTCTTGGAATCTGTTAACGGTATTCTTTTCCGTAGGCTACGAGCACCAATATCGCATCATATAGGTTAATCGTTCCATAAGGTTCATTAATGTCACATTGAGGATTGTAATTTTCATCTCTCAGTTTGGAACCATAAGCTAGCAGGACCCTAACGGCATCATACAAGTCAACGTCCAAATCATGGTCAACATCTGCTGGATTCCAATATGGATTCATCAAAAGATAATTGTCTAGATTATCTTCATCACTGACATAAGGTGTATCACCTATTCCATCACCATCAGAATCAATTCCATCATAATCGCACCAATAATTACCTTCACAACCGTTACCCCAAACATTGTTCACACTGTCCTCAGCTATATAGACCCCGCAACTGAAGCCCAGAAATGTGTTGTGAAAAATCAAATTGCTGTTAGACCCTAGAAGTTCTATATGAGGTGACTCTTGGTAGCCACTATCGTAAAGCGTATTCCCTTCAATAGTGTTGTTACTGCTCCAATAAAGACTTACACAAATAATCGACCAGTGAGCGCGCGCTCCAATGTATTCCTTGACTTCCTCCGATGGATTCCGCACCACAACATCCCTTTCCGAATAATCTTTGATCATATGTCCATAATCCCACCAACAGAGAAAAGTTGTGTTTTCAGGCGTGTTAGTTTTTATCCAATCCAACCCATCTCTCATCTCGACCTTGAAATACATTTCAGAATGTTCTTCATCTTCATCAGTACATCCTATTTTGGTATAATCTTCCCGGAAACTGATTGTGGCGTTGTATTTGCCACCAACATTTTCAACGCTTATCAGCAGTTCTTCACCATTTTTTGTTAAACTACCGTACAACAGACCTGCGGAAACAGTTATCGCCACGACTACTATTACCACAATGATTCGTCTATCCATTCTCCAACTCAAAAAACCATATTCCAGCAAAGCATACTAAGCTTTTCAATTATTACTGCATCTCCTAAGCAAAGTGTTTTCTTTGAATTGCATATCTTTACGAATGATGAATGATCGAACATCCTTCTGAACCCCAGATGCCCACGCTGAAATCCTTCACAAGAAACAGAGCTATCCCATCCCGAAAATCCCAAGAATCCCCAAAGGAATACTGGCAGTTTCAATCTAAACGTTCAAACATTTCTTCTTTGAGTAAACCGCGTGCTATAGCTCGAAGAAAATCGGCCGGCTAATGGAGAGCAAATATCTTAGTGGCAGAAAATTAAATATACACATTTGTTTACATGCCTACAATTCGTACTAGGCATAATTTGTGGGATCTGAAATGGGAACAAACGTGTCGAATAGATGGACTTTTGTTGTTGCTGGATTGGTAATAAATTTGTGCTTAGGCACAATATATGCATGGAGTGTTTTTAGACCTCCATTACATGAAGAACCATATAATTTGACGACAGCAGAATCGGTTATTCCCTTTAGCGTTTTCCTTCTAGCATTTGGTATCAGTTTTGCTTTTTCAGGTAGAATGATAGGAAAGGTAGGGCCGAGACGACCTGCACTCATAGGTGCATGTCTTCTTGGCGTGGGATATCTTCTATCCTATGGCATAGCAATATTTCCACGGTCTTCACTTTGGATTACTAGTATCGCATTTGGACTCATTGCAGGCATCGGATGTGGTTACGCATATAATCCCCCAATAGCCGTTGTTGGCAGATGGTTCCCTGACAAGAGGGGACTATCACTGGGATTAACTGTGATGGGCTTCGGACTATCCGCGTTAATCACGGCACCAGCAGTCGCCACGATGGTTTCCATGCTAGGTCTGGCAAACACGTTTCTGATCCTAGGTGTAGTATTTCTAATTCTCCTATCACTTCTAGGCTCAATGATGAAATTTCCGCCACCAGACTGGAATGCGCCATCGCAGCAGACATCTGTAGCTGTAAAACAGATGAGTGCGGCAACCACAGATTATACAACTAATCAAATGACGAGAACAAGCACTTTTTACATCACTTGGACAATATTTCTTATCGGTGCCGGAGCGGGGCTGATGGTCATAGGCTATGCAAAACTCATAGCTATAGATATAACTGGTTTGAAGGGAGACCTGGAATGGTTAGCAACTTTATCAGTTTCCATCTTAGCGGCATCAAACGCTGTTGGGCGACCTGTATTCGGAGCGATATGCGACAGAATTGGTCCTAAGAAAACTTTGCTCACAATGCAAATGGTTCAGTTGTTGTGCTTAGTAGTACTATTTCCATACTCGAAATCTGTGACTGCTCTTTATTTGGCAATAATTCTGTTTGCTTCCGCTTTCGGAGCGTATCTTGCAGTCATGCCAGCGCTTGCTTCATATTTTTTCGGCTCGAAAAACCTTGGACCGAACTACGGGATGTATCTAAGTGCATATGGATTAGGAGGCGTAGTATGTCCCATGCTGATGGCAGTTATAGTTGGCCCAATACCTACATACAACATGTACGTTCAGGGATTTTATGCTACTGCAGGCCTTTTGCTAATAGCGATTTTCCTGACCTTTATAATGAAAGCTCCTAAACCATCTGAGCCAATATGATTGCACAATTCGACTGTAGTGCGCCCTTCGTGCACTGACCACCAAGCCGAGTTGTGCTGAAGACCCTGATAAATTGAGAAAGTGGCACAGACATCGCCAGAAGATACAACCACGCGCGAATATTTTACCGCTCATTATGTGTGCAGTTGTGACTGGTTTCTGGCGAAAGAATATATCATTGTGTTCTGTGAGTAAGTGATGAATTCATAGGTTGACAAGGTGCGATGAGAAAATGCTTTATTGTAGACAGTGTGGAGCAAAACTACCTAAAGATGCAAGATTCTGTCCAGCCTGTGGAACTCGTGTAGTCTCACTAGACATGGAGTCCATGGAAAGACACCGCACCCTGAAAGTAGCCGGCAAGCCACGAGTGGTTGTTACGAATACTGCGCCTGGATCAGTCGAAGTCAAGCCTGGTCCTAATGGTGAAGTTACTGTTGACTTGGATCTTAGAGTGCCTGAAGATTTGGACTGTAACATTCTACAAGACGGTGACACAATAACTGTTACCTGTCGTACTAAAATTCGTCCTTGGAATTGGCCGTCTTATATTTTTAGGAGTGGGCCAAGGGCTAATGTCCTCGTTTCAGTGCCTGTAGAAACAGATCTTAACCTTGAAAATCGTGCAGGTCGAGTTGCAGTTACTGAAGTAAAAGGCACTATTGTAGCGGAGTCTTCAGCTGGAACATTAAGCATGCAAGACTGCGAGGGCACAGTTAAGGCTAGAACCAGAGCTGGATCTGTCAATTTGAAAAACGTTAACGGTACAGTTTCCGCCCGCAGCTCCGCAGGGTCCATAGAATTCTCCGGAGCTTTGTCAAAGAGTGAAAACTGGTTTAGAACTAATGTTGGAAGCATTGAAATCACACTACAAGGCGAACCAGACTTGACGATTGAAGCTTCTACAAGCCTAGGACGTGTCACGTGCAGTCCAGAGTTAACTGACGCACGTTACGTGCGAAATCAGTACACAGGTCAAATTGGCGCTGGAACCGGAAGACTGATCGCAGAGACAAAAACAGGAAGCATAACAATCCGTCAATAAGACACGCTCCGATAATTGTGAAGTTCTATTGGCATGCCTTTGTTATTAGCTTCTGTCAACGTGTATAATGTGTAGCACGCGGGAGTTCTAGTCTCTTCTAATTCGCAGTGCGTGTGAGCGCACGCTAATTTAGAAACTTGTAGACTAGAGCGCTAATTGCACAGATTAAGGGATACGTGTACCCCATAAGTTTAAATAAGGTAGCTTGCAAACTGATTGAACGCGCAACGAGAACCGTTTCAACCATCAAAATCACGTTGACGCGTGGATGACGAGTCAAGTGCGAATGAAAATATCAAGGGGTCGAGGCCGCCCTCGGGGTAAGTATCGCTCGACCGCCGATTCTAGGCTTCTTCAGTATCTTGCTCTGATTTCAATGAAGTATGGAATTGATTCGGAAAAGTTTTTTGACAGTTTAGTTGAAGCCTGGAAACGTCAACAATCTACGTGTAAAAGCCTTTTGATCGAATGTCGCAAGAAAACGCGAAATTGTGCAGTCCTCCTGATAACCAGCAGTTGCAAAGTAGTCGCCCAATTCTCCATATCTAAAAATATACTCGAAGAAATCAATCCACTCAAAGAGTACGCTTACATGAACGCGCGCGCCTCAAGGAGAACAATGCTCGAAAAGGCTGAAAAGAAACATCTACAGATCCGAGATTTGAAATGTGGAATGAAACGAATCAACTTGAAAGCAAAAGTCATTGAAATCCCAAAGCCCAAATCCGTCATCACTCGATTTGGAGGATTCAGCAAGGTATCGAACTCAAGCATATCAGATGAAACTGGAATTATCCGATTACCCCTATGGAACAAGCAAATAGAGATGGTTTCTGTGGGAGATCTTATAAGAGTTAAGAACGCGCGTGTCGTAACATATAGAGGCGAACGCCAGTTGAGGATCAGTAGAGGCGGACAATTGAGCGTCCTCGAAAACGGTGGCTTTTCTTCTGAAAAGCTCTAGAACCATTAATCATAATAGCAGACAGCTTGTCTGTATACGTTGACTGTAGGAGTGAGTGAGATAGTGCCGAGAGATCCTGTCTGTGGCGTAATCCTGGACGAGAAAACATCTAGATTTAAGATGAAATATGAAGGAGAAACAATTTATTTCTGCAGCGTAACCTGTAAAAAGAGGTTTAAAAGGAATCCGGGGAAATTTACATAGGATCCGCTCGCACTCAACTGAGTAAAGTAAGATCATTATTGTCAAAGATTTTAGTGTAATCACTTCTCTATCGATGATTGAGTTGAAAAATGAGGTTTCTGTTAGAGTGACAATTCGAAAGGAAGTGTATGAGGTTGACTCACTCTATTCTTAAGAGACAGAAGTGGTCTGTGAGAGAATTGCCAGCATATAGTAATCTATTGAAGGGATGACTTGGAAACGTAAAACAATATAATTTTGAGCGTACAGTTTATAAAGATCAACGTCTGCGTAAATGTAGCGTGTAAGAAGTGATTTTTGCACAGTAAATGCAAAGGAGTTGAGATCGCGAATGTCTGAGAGGGAGATGCATAAGGCCGTATGCGCCGATTGTGGCCAAGAATGTGAAGTACCATTTAAACCTGACCCAAGTAGACCCGTATACTGTCGAGAGTGCTGGCAAAAGAGAAGACCCCCAAGAAGAAATAGGTATTAAGCTCACTAGCTAACATCTATTCCTCATTCAAACCTTTTTTTTCCCCATCTATTTTTCTAAGCTTTGGAAATTCTTCTGATTCTTTGGACTTGTGATATGTGTTTGTTGTGTTAACGCCGAGTTATGCATTTACGACGTGTAAAACACCAAAAGGACTCGAAAAACTCTTTTTCATCAAACTTAAAGCGTTATCTTCTAGCGCGCGCAACCTCAAAAGAATATCTGAACCAAAACTACAGCATTTCAGTATCAAGAATAAGTGTTTCCATTAACGCGCGCTAGAGGTTGACCAACGCGTTTTAGTGCAAAGAAAAATATTTCATGTTTTTGTTGAGTAAGTAAACAGGTTGGTGTTTGATGCACGTGATTAGAGATGGTAGAAGTATTCACTATCAAACTAAACAAAATTCAACCAAGTCAATTGTACATTAGTTCTGCAAAGCCATCTTGAGTAATGATAACATTTAACCCTAAAGTGATTGCGGCCTTTACCCTTAAAAAAATCTTGGAGAATATGTAGTCCTCGTTGATGGCCACACCAGAGCTTCTGCAGCGTTTTTGCGTGACCTTTCGGAAGTTCCACTATACTGGGAAGAGAATGAACTGGATTGAGGTGCTTATGAACTCTGTGTAGAATGGGGTGAGAAAGAAAGGATTCACACAATCGCAGATCTCAAGAGCCGTGTTGTCTCTCAGCAAGAGTATGAAATATTGTGGCTCAAACAATGCGAAAGGATGCAACAGGATCTAGACGCACAACGAAGGCTGAAGAGAAATAAGAGTTAGAAAGAGGTTGACTGAAGCGCGCGTGAATGGTGTATCTTCAAAAAGAGACTGGAGAGGACTAAGAGTTTGGAAAAGAGGTAGATTTGCCCCCGCTAGCTGTTCGTTCGATAGAGAGATTTGTTGAGAAGATGAATAGTAAGCCTGATGTTTATAGAATAGAAGCTTTTTGAGGTAAAGCTTTATCAAAACGATGTGGTGTGCTCATATACCTTGAACCATAGGCGAATATTATGAAGGCTCTGTTCTTTGATTTCGATGGGACTTTGACTGACATCAATCAGAGAGAAATAGAAGTGATACACGACACTGTGAATCATTTCGGAATACCAGTTTCAAAAAATAGAGTGAAGCAACTGTGTGTTCAATTGCCCTCTTACACTGATGTTTTCAAGGAAACAGGACTAGAACTCACTGGTGAAGCAGTCAAATACTGGACAGCGGTCTTCGTCAAGAGATATCCCCTTTCAATGCTTAGAAAGGGAGTGGAGCCCACATTGAAAGCTCTATCCAAGATAAGCACACTCATCTGTGTCACTTCAAGGGAGACTCGTGCAGAAGTAATAAAGGAATTGAAGTTTTTATACATCCACGAATTGTTCAACCACATCGTTACTCGAGATGTAGCAGCCAAACACTTCGGATTGAATTCGCTTCCATTTTTCCCTTATCATAAACAACGCAAGAGACTCTATCAATGTGCGCTTGCAATAGCCAAGTCTAGTCCCGAAGATACAGTTGTGATAGGAGACATGGGAAAAGAACTTGTGCCTGCACAAGAGTTGGGCATCACGACAGTAGGTCTTGTCACATACGAATCGAGGAAAGAAGAATTACAACAGGCCTCGGATTTCGTGATATCGAGTATTAATCAGCTCCCAAAGACACTGCTTGAACTATAGTCCGCACAATATTTGCCAGCGGTCACTTGATCCTCACAAATTACAATTACGTGTGCGTGAGGAGGATAAATGAGAAAGAGACGAATTATTGGACGCGGTCGCACTCCCGAGATACTCGTCGGGGA
>DAOVMU010000150.1 GCA_030630585.1 Candidatus Bathyarchaeota archaeon
ATATTGAAGACATAGAAAAAGGGTATCAATACATCGCTTATGAAGAACCTGTTTCCTCCTTTCCAGCAATTCCTCCGAAACCCAATTGGCCTAAATTGCACATGCTGAACAGATGGCCAACCCGGAGACTACAAGATTCGTAAATGTGCCAAGTAAAGAGGCTTACAAGTCTGCTCTCAACGCAAGGAATATCCAGGCAAGCATATCCAAGCCCTAGCAGAGCACTACCCAACAATAATTCAAGACGGAAACCTCTAAAATCGGGTTAGAAAATGTGTCAAGAACCAAAGATGAAATGGTTAAACATGGTGCAGCATATGCGGGCATACACATTCCATGGAAAAACTAAGCATCTCTAATGTAATAGTTCACATGTTCCACATCAAACCTTTCACATTGTAGAACATTCTTTATGAAGTTGAACAGTTTAGCGCGGACACTTCTAGTGAGATTGGGATACCAAATAGGCGAAGCCACAACTAATCCTCGCCAAGCATAAAATGGCTGAACGATCTCCAAAATCTCTCGGTCACCAGTCTTGGACAAATAATTCTCCCAGAAAAGCCTAAATAAACGCTCGAAAACCCCAGCTAACTCGCCATACTTCTGCAAGGAATAGAAAATATAGTTAATGGTCATCGCGGTAACATCATCAGCAGGCTCACCCCACTCTCCACGACTGCGGTCCAGAACTGTAAAGTCGCTCCCTTTACGAAACAGTATATTCCATGGATGAAAATCACCGTGAATCTGACAAAGTCTATGAGCTTTGTGTTTAAGACGCCAACGCCAAACAACACAGTCTTGCTCGATATTAATCAAATCTGATTCATTGATGAGATCAAGCTTAGAAGGGTAACTATCCAATAAACCCATAATACATTCACTATGCCCAACAAGTTCCCGTATCCTTCTCACGTAAAGCTCCGGCGATTGACGCTTAGTCTTATGAACATCAACTAGATAATCAGACAAAGCTAAACACCGTTGCTCATCCAACCCGTTCAGCTCTCCAGTCTCCTTAATCCGATCTAAATCAAAACGATAAAGCGTACCATTCACGAACTCGGTAACAATGAAGAATTCGCTACAATCACCCAAAGATTTCAAGCATTCACTGTCCGCAGTAAAAGCCCCAACATCCACACAACGCACATGCCGAGGCAACTTGTTAAAAGCCGAATGCTGCCAAAGCAAAACCTGTGCCCGGTCAGAAAAATGATCATGTCCAAAGCCTTCAGAGCGCATGGTCTCCAATACAACCCGTTTAGCCTCACCATCGACACTAAACTCGATGATATATGGAACGCCATAACCAAAACCCTTCAAATCCTTTTCATCTATTGCCTTCTTCTCCATGCCTAACGGAAAGAAACGTAGAACTTTTACTGGAGCCTTGTAAACAGAGGAAAAATACTTCTCTAACAGCTCAACACTTAATTTTAACAATGAAGGATCAGCCTCAAACAAAAAGTAATGATGAGTTAAGTTAAAAAGTGTAATGGACACAACACAGTGAACATTCAGAGCAAGGGCGAATCCGATGGAAAAAATCGAAATCAGGAGTATAGCACTCATTACAATCGGCTTACCCATTTTGTTACACTGTTACATTATCTCGAAAAGAATAGGGAACTTAAAAGATGCATTACACCACGAATTTTCCGCAGAATGTGCAACTTTGCTCTATCAATCATTATGACGAAAAGAAAAGTGGAGAAAAATGAACCTTCTCATCCAAAACGGAACCATAATTACAATGCGCAGTCAAAAAGCAATTCGCCAAGGAGCCATCGCAATAGAAGACCAAAACATAATTGATGTAGGAAAAACCCGCGAACTAAAAAGAAAATATGGAAGGGGATACGAAAAAGTAGATGCAAAAGGCAAAGTAGTCATACCAGGCCTCATAAACACGCATCAGCACGCAGCAATGAGCCTGCTGAGAGGATACGCAGATGACTTACCACTAAAAGAATGGCTGGAAAAACGGATATGGCCGATAGAAAACCATATGACCGCACATGACATTTACGTCGGAGCCTTACTAACAGCCATAGAATCCATAATGGGGGGAACAACAACAGTCAACACTATGTACCATTACACACCAGCAGAAAACGAAGCAAAGGCATTCGCAGAAGCCGGCTTGAGAGGAGTAATAGGACATGTATGCTTCTCGCGTAGGAAAAAGGAAGATAAAACAGCATTGGAAGACTTAGCTAGGAGTTGGCATAACAAAGCTAGCTGACTAATCCGCGTCAGCGTAGACCCTCATTCACCATACACTGTTGATCCAGAATACATGAAAGAACTAAAAGAAATCAGAGAAGAACTATACTGGAAATACGGATCAGAAAAATCCCCGATAATATGTCACATACATGTTGCAGAGACCGCTGACGAAGCAGAAAAAATCCGAAATGCCTTTAACATAAAACTGAAAGCCGGAGTGATGGAATACTTAGATTCGCTTGGAGTTCTGGATAAACATCTAGTTGCAGCACACTGTGTTGCGTTAACAAACAGAGATATAACAATAATGAAACAAAGAAATGTAAAAGTTTCACACAACCCGATTTCAAATCTTAAACTCGCCTCAGGCACAAGTCCAGTAACAGAAATGATCAGAAAAGGCGTGACAGTTGCACTGGGCACAGACAGTCCATGCTCAAACAACACTGCAGACATGTTTGAAGTTATGAAAACAACCGCCATCTTGCATAAAGGAGTGAACAGAAATCCGACACTAACACCTGCAAGACAAGTTTTGGAAATGGCAACCATAGAAGGGGCAAAGGCATTGTCATGGGAAAAGGAAATAGGCTCGATAGAGATTGGTAAAAAGGCAGATTTGGCAATCCTCGATTTCAATAAGCCGCACCTTTGCCCATTGTATAACGAAATCAGCCATCTGGTTTACGCAGCAGAATCAGCTGACGTCAACATGGTGATAATAAACGGTAAGATTATTATGGAAAACAGACGGCTGACAACATTAAAAGCTGAAAAAGTTATGGAATCGGCTGAAAAAGCAAAAAACAGTCTTGCAGATCGACTGGCACGTAACATTAAATAGTTAAGATCACGAACTGCATAAAGGAAGGAAAATAAGATGGGAAGTTACAAAGTTAAAGACGAGAGTTTAGCTTCTAAAGGTTTTCTTCAAATAGAATGGGCATCAAAACATATGCCAGTTCTAAATCAGATTAAGAAAAGATTCAGCAAAGAAAAACCCTTTGAAAACATAA
>DAOVMU010000032.1 GCA_030630585.1 Candidatus Bathyarchaeota archaeon
AGCCTTTATATTAGGCTTCATGATTTTACTGAAAGAAAAGCAAGAGGAATGAAGGTCTTGATATCTCCTTATGATGTTCCGGCATCCAACCTCGTTGAAAAACTAGCCCACCATCTAAAGGAGAATGTGGATGAAATAACGCCGCCACCATGGGTTACCCTTGTAAAAACAGGTGCGCACGTTGAGAGGCCGCCGCAAAATCCGGACTGGTGGTATATCCGATGTGCCTCCTTACTGCGAAAAATTCTTGTTCACGGTCCTGTTGGCATCGAGAGATTAAGAGCTGAGTATGGCGGAAGAAAAGATTACGGTGTCAGACCTGATCATGCAGCCAAAGCAAGCGGAGCCATAATACGAAAAGCATTACAGCAGTTGGAAGCTGCAGGCTTCGTGGAAACCTTGAAAACTGACGGAAGAAGAGTGACAAGAAAAGGAAGAAAACTCCTAGAAGAGCTTGCAGAAGAAGTCAAAAAACAAGTAGTAAAACAAATCCCTGAACTGGAGAAGTACCAGAGGAAACGTAAAGGTGGCTGAAATGTCAGATGACGAGCTGGAGGAAATTCGCAGGAGAAAACTTTTGGAACTGCAACGTAAGGGAGCTGCTGAACAAAGAAACGCTCAAATGCAACAGCAACTGGAACTGCAGAAGCAGGCTTTGCTCCGGAGCTTACTGACACCGGAAGCTAGACAAAGACTGGCGAATTTGAAAATGATTAAGCCGGAATTCATTTCTCAACTGGAATCGCAGCTAATTCAATTAGCACAGCAAGGAAAGATACCAATACCGTTGACAGACAAACAGCTCAAACAGATACTTATTCAAGTACAGGCTCGAAAACGTGAAATAAAAATAAGAAGGGTGTGAAATGGCCAGAAACAAACCAACAGCCAAAAAAAGGCGACTGATGAAAGCTGGAAAACAGAAAAAAGCAGTTCCAACATGGGTGATAGCCAAAACAGCTGGAAAATTCAGAACACATCCCAAAAGAAGACAATGGAGAACTAGAAAAATAAAAGCCTAGGAGGAATCAATCTGACGAAGGAAGAAAGCGAAACAGAAGAGCAGAAAACAGAGGAGAACAAAGAAGCAGAGCCCACAGAAGAGACAGTTGAAGAGTCAAAAGAGATCACTGAGGAAACAGAAGAAACTCCGGAAACCTTAGAGAAAGAAAAAGAAGCTGAAGAAGAGCTTCTTCCAGTTGAAGAGGAAGAAATCAAGCCTCCGCGTCGGAAAGAAGTCGAGGAGGAATTTGTTGAAGAAAGAATTTTCACAATTCCCTTAGGTAAAGCATGGATTGCACCACCTAAGAAAAGGGCGCCCAGAGCTATGAAGATCATTAAGGATTTTGTGAAAAGACATATGAAATTGCAGGCACCGAGAGAAAGGGAAGAGGAGGAGGAACCTCAAAAGCTTATCGTCAGCAATGAAGTGAACGAAAGGGTTTGGAGAAGGGGTATACAGAAGCCTCCGCGCAAACTCCGAGTAAGGGCTGCAAAAGACAAAGAGGGCAATGTTACTGTTTTTCTTGCTGAAGGAGACTAGTTCTTGCCCATTTACCAATTCAGCCTTGTGGGAACCGTAAGTATAGGTGTATACTCGCTTACAACGGACAAGATGGCTATTGTTCCAAAATGGGTTTCCCTTAGGAAAGCTGAAAGATTTGGGAAATGGTTGAAGGTTAAGCTTGTACGTACAGCAGTTGGGGGCTCGGTTCTCATCGGGGCGCTTGCTTGTGCTAACTCGAATGGGGTACTGCTGCCGCACTTTGCTCTGGACGAAGAGATTCATGTCTTAAAATCTGTTTGTGATGGAAACGTAACGGTGATGGACACCAGAGAAACTGCGTATGGGAACATGGTTTTGGCAAATGACCGCGGTGCAATTGTTGATCCTCGATTAGCAGCGTCTGAAATCAAAAGCATTTCTGAAACTTTGGATGTTGAAGCGGTGCCGGGTGAAATTGCTGGTTTGTCGTATGTTGGTTCTCTAGCTGTGGCAACAAACAAGGGTGTTTTGGCACATCCTTTGTTGAGGGATTCTGAACGGAAACTTTTGGAGAGTGTTTTGAAGGTTCCTGTTGATGTTGGTCCCATTAATTGTGGGATACCCTATGTCGGCACAGGTTTGGTTGGAAACAGTTACACGGTTGTGGTGGGGTTGTTGACAACGGGACCCGAGATGTTTATAATTGGGCAAGCCTTTGATGTCGTGAAAGAAGATGAATAAAGTGAAACTCTTCAGGGTGACTGGTGAAATACGGAAACCAAATTTGAAAACTTCCTTCAAAAAAGAAGTAGTTGCCATCAAGAGTGAGCATGCTGTGGAAAAGGTTTACGCTGAATTAGGCAGTAGACACCGTGTGAAACGTTTCCACATACGCATAGTGAAGGTTGAGGAAGTAAAACCTGAAGAAATAGAGAACCCTCTGTTGAAAAAACTTGTTGCTGGAGAAGGAAAAGTTGGCGAGTAAGGTTGAAGAGGAATTTCGAAGATTAAGTATTGAAATTCGCTTTTTTGAAGAAACCGCGCAAGCTTTGCAATCTAGAATGAACATGGTGAACGCTGTCATAACAGATTTAACATACGCCAACACAACTTTGGAGGGTGTAGAAAAAAACAAGGTAGGTTCAGAGCTTCTCGTGCCAGTGGGCGGCAACTCCTACATCAAAGCAAACATTTATGACCCAGACAAAGTGATTGTTGGAATCGGAGCAGGAGTTTCTGTTGAGAAAACCTCTAAAGACGCTAAGGAGACAATTAAGAAACGCTTGGAAGCCTTAGACAAAACTAAGCTGTCACTTCAACAACGTTTTGGGCAGGTTGCCCAGAAAATCAATGAAGATCGGGCGAAACTTGACAAGCTAGTGGCTGAACTGAGGCAGGGGAAATCTTCTAGAAATGTTTGAGAAGCTGAAATCAGGGTTAAGTGGGCTTGTAAACAAGATCACTAAAACGGAGCTTAAGGCTGAGAAACTGCATCCAGTGCTTTCGGATTTTAAACTGAATTTGATAGAGAATGATGTTGCTTTCCCTGTGGCTGAGTTGATATGCAACGAAATGGAAAAACGTTTAGATGGAGTTCAAGTCAAAAGACTTGAAGACCGCAGAAAAGTAGTGAAGGCCAATCTTCGGGACGTACTCCTAGAAACTATGCTTACAAACGACGGAATAGACTTGTTAACGGTTATAGAAGAAAAACGGGAAAAAGGAGAGCCATGTGTCATAGTTTTTGTTGGCATAAACGGTACTGGAAAAACAACAACTATAGCTAAATTTGCTCAGTTCTTGATGAAGAAGGGTTATTCTGTAGTTCTTGCCTGTGGTGACACTTACCGAGCTGGTTCTATCGAACAGCTGGAGGAACATGCTAAACGATTAGGCGTGCGCATGATTAAGCATAAGTACGGCGCAGACCCTGCTGCCGTGGCCTACGACACAGTAAACCATGCAAAAGCTCAAGGGATAAACGTTGTTTTGATAGACACTGCCGGCAGGATGCAGACAAACCGAAATCTCATGAACGAACTTGCAAAGATTAAACGTATAGTCAATCCAGACCTGACCATCTTAACTGTGGATTCGCTTACTGGAAACGATGCAGTTATGCAAGCGGAAGAATTTCACAAAAGTGTAGGCATAGACGCAACTATACTGACTAAAGTAGACGCTGATGTAAAAGGAGGCTCAGCATTAAGCGTTACATACGTGACAAAAAAACCTATTCTTTTCATTGGAATCGGACAAAATTATGATGACTTGGAAAAGTTTGAACCAGAAAGATTTGTACAGATGATTTTGAAATAAGAGCCTAGTGTTTCCCCAAAAGTTCTAGTAATATAGCCTTTGCTGAGTGCAGTCTGTTTTCACTTTGCTCGTATATTATGGATTTTGGGCTTTCAATCACTTCCTGGTCTATTTCGTAGCCTCGGTGAATGGGCATGTCATGCATTATGTACGCGTCGCTCTCCTTCAATAACTCCTTGTTTATCTGGTAGGGCATCATAAGTTTGACGCGTTTCTCTTTTTCTACCGCGTATTTCGGGTCCAAAAAGAATTCCATGTCAACCCAAGTATCTGTATAAACAAAATCCGCGTCCTTCACAGCCTGTTTTACATTCAATGTAGTCTCGTATAAACCTGTTTTTCTAGCCGTTTCCAGAAGCTTCTCGTCTCTTGAAGGCTCGTTAAATATAGGTGTCACCGTCGTAATTTTAGTTTCAGTTTTTATGCATCCCTCAATAAGCGAGTTGCAGACGTTGTTGTGGATGCCTATGTAAACAAGTTTCACTTCTTTCAGCATACCTTTCTTTTCTTTCATCGTCATCAAATCCGCTATTGCTTGGCATGGATGATATTTCTCGTCGCATCCATTGATTACGGGAACAAGGGAAGCTTTAGTCATGACCTGCAAATCAGCGTTTTTTTTCAATCTTGTCATGATGCAGTCAACGTTACGGGATAGATACTGCGTTTCATCGTATACGTCTGCTATAGTGAAGTTTGTTGTTCTCCAATCTATATAAAGAGCGTGTCCGCCAAGCTGAGTCATGGCAACCTCGAAGGAAACCCTAGTCCTCGTTGAAGACTTCTGAAAAATCATGGCTAAAGACATACAATCCATGGCATTTCGATATTTTTCAGGATTATGCTTAACCTCAATAGCATCATCGATTATCTCCGTGAGCTTTTGTCCTGTCAGGTTTTCGAAGTTAATCAAGTGCGTTTTTCACTCCTCCTAAACTTCATTTTTCAACCAGTTTCAACAATTATAAGCTTTGCGGAACATTATTCGTTAGCTATCAAGTTTGTGTTAAGGAGAGACTGTAATGATTTTAATTGCTGCTTCAGGCAAGGATATGGCAAGCTTGAACATTAAACAACAGATTTTGAACAGTTATAATTTCAACGAGACAGCTGAGAATTTTCAGGGAAACCCCATTTACACAAGTGAAGTCAACGGGAAAGACGTAAAACTAGTAACTTTAAGAGATGAATCTATATATGCCCAAAACATAACAAAATTATTCTCTGACTCTGAACTCATAGTTTTCATTTCTAGACATAGCAGTGTTGCTGGAACTCCGACGCTTTCAACACATACTCCAGGTAACTTAGGAGAAGCAAAACTAGGTGGAATCCCGAGAAAAGTCTCTGTTTCACCTGCAAACGCCATGAGAAGCGTTCTAAGGGCTATGATGCGCCTTAAAGAAGAAAGACAGCTTGACTACGAAGTTTCTTATGAGTGCACCCATCACGGACCTTCCTTGAACGTGCCAACAATGTTCGCTGAGCTGGGAAGTTCCCCTAAACAATGGGAAGATTCAAAGGCAGCTGAGGCTGTTGCCCACGCAACTATAGAAGCTGTTGCAGAATTTGACAATTTCCCAGCCAAAGCTGTGATCGGTATAGGTGGACCCCATTACAACAAAAAGTTCACCAGAATGGCATTAGACAAAAATTTGGCTTTTGGCCACATAATTCCGAAATATGCCTTTCCAAAAATAGATCTGGAGACTATAAAGCAATGCACAGAAAGGACGTTGGAAAAGGTTGAGTTGGCAGTTTTAGATTGGAAAGGAATAAAAGGCGAATATAAGCCTAATCTCGTGGAAATGCTTAATGAACTGGGCCTATCCTTCAAGAAGGTCAAACATTAGAATTAGAATTGGATGTGGTTGTGAAACGGAAAATTTAATAGAAATGTTTAGGCTTATCTATCAAAGCTGACGGCTACAGTAACACTTATATCATGATTGAAATGTTGAGTGTGCGGTGAACATGGGTCTAAAGTCATTCCTATCCCAGTGTAAAAGAACGTTAAAGCTGGCTGTAAAACCGGGAAAAAGTGAGCTTTGGCTATCGATTAAAATATGCTTTCTAGGCATAAGTGCAATTGGACTAATCGGGTTCATAGTTAAATTGTTGTCCACGGTTCTGCAACAAGCTCCTCTAACTTAGAAAGGAAGAAATCCATATGGAGAAAAACGAGGAAGAGCCAGCAACAATGATTTTTGCTGTAAGAACAACAACTGGACAGGAAAGAAACGTAGGCAAACTTGTTGCTGCAAAGATCAAAATGAAAAAAATACCCATAACAGCGATTCTGGTCCCTGAAACCTTAAGAGGCTACATTTTCATAGAAGCCAAGGGCCCGCACTTCGTGGAAGAAGCCATAGCAGGCGTAAAACATGTGCGATCTAGGGTTGCAGGTCTTGTAAACTTTTCAGAAGTTGAAACGTATATTGTTAGAAAACCAATAATTGAAGAATTAAGTGAAAGCTCCATTGTAGAGATTACGGGTGGACCGTTTAAGGGAATGCGGGCAAAAATAACTCGTGTTGACAAGGCCAAGGAAGAGGTTACGCTTGAGTTGTTGGAGGCAACATTCACACTGCCAATAACTGTTCATTCCGATTACATCAAGTTAGTTGAAAAAGCAAAAAGTGATAGTGGTGAAGTGTAGATGGGTGAAAAAAAAGCCGTTGATCTACTCGTAAGCGGAGGGCAAGCAACAGCTGGACCGCCATTAGGCCCAGCTCTGGGTCCACTGGGTGTAAACGTCTTGGCGATTGTGAACAAGATAAATGAACTTACGAAAGATTATGCTGGAATGAAAGTTCCTGTAAAGGTTACAGTTGACCCTGAAACAAAAGAGTTTGAAGTCAGCATTGGAACGCCAACAACATCAGCCCTTATTGTAAGAGAACTTAAGATTGAGAAAGGTTCAGGGACGCCTAACACAGAGAAAGTTGGAAATCTTACAATGGAACAGGCTGTGCATATATGTAAGCTTAAACGCCCAGAGCTATTGGCAAGAACCTTGAAAGCTGCGACAAAAGAAGTACTCGGAAGCTGTGTAAGTATGGGAGTTACAGTTGAAGACAGAGACCCACGTGAAGTGCAAAGAGAAATCAACGAAGGCAAGTATGATGAGCTATTCAATAAAAGCCAAGAATAAGAAAATATTTTTATAACCGCATCACCATTCCTCATTGCCCGAGGCCCCTCAAAATGCCCCTAGACAAAAAAACAATAATAAACGCAATTAAAGAAGCTAAGGAAAAATCCAAGAAAAGAAATTTCACTCAATCGGTCGAACTGATCCTAAATCTTAAAGACGTTGACATGAAATCACCTGAGGGAAGAATTCAGGAACGAATAGAGCTACCACATTCATCGCCGGAAAAACTGAACAAAATGTGTATTATTGCCACGGGAGAACTAGCCCTAAAAGCAAAGAAAGCGAAAGCAGACCTTGTCATTGGAAAGGATGAACTTGGAGGGTTAGCTGGTAAAAAAAAGGAGTTGCGAAAAATAGCTAATGAATACAGTTTTTTCTTAGCTGAGGCTCCTCTGATGCCTCGTGTTGGCAAAGTTTTAGGTCCCGCCTTAGGTCCCAGAGGAAAGATGCCTGTGCCTGTTCCACCAACAGCGGACATATCTGGTTTAATAAAGAGATATCGCAAAATGATTCTTGTGAGGATGCGTAACTACCCAGTCATACGATGCCGCGTTGGAACTGAAAGCATGAAAGAAGAGGAGATAGCTGAAAACATTGAGGCGGTTGTAAGGGTCATAGAGGGAAAACTCAAAAGAGGAATGAAAAACATTAAAACCGTTTATCTTAAGATGTCTATGGGCGCTCCTGTAAAGGTTATGTAAGAGAGGAAAGCAGATGCCATCCCAGCAGATTTTGCAGAAGAAAATCAGCGAAGTTGAAGAGATAACACAGTTAATAGAAAAACACAAAGTTGTTGGAATAGCCAGCCTGCAAAAGGTTAGGGCAGCCCAACTACAAGAGTTCAAGAAAAACCTGGCAGACAAAGTTTTCATGCGGGTCATAAAAAACACTCTGATCAAGAGGGCCACTGAAAGCTTAAACAAAAGACCAGAACTGAAAAAGCTTATGGAGCGACTAGAAGGGTCAAACATTTATCTGTTTACAGACTTGAACCCGTTCAAGCTTGCATTACTTCTTGACAAAGGTAAAGTCATAACGACAGCCAAATCCGGCGACATAGCAGCCTTCGATGTCATAGTACCCGCTGGAAACACCGGACAGCCACCGGGTCCAATAATCAGTCAGCTCAACGCTGTAGGCTTACCCACAAGAATAGAGTCCGGAAGCGTATGGATAACCAAGGATACATTAGTTGCGAAGAAAGGCGCCGTCATCTCAGAAGGGCTTGCACTCATCCTATCAAAGCTTGGAATAAAACCAGTTGAAGCGAGACTTGTAATGAAAGCTGCCTATGATAACGGTTTAATAATAACTGAAGAACAGCTTCGAATAGATTTGGATCAGATTAGACAAAACGTTGAAATTGCCCATGCAGATGCCTTCGCATTATCGCTTAGTGTAGCGTATCCAACAATAGAAAACATGGAAATACTTGTACACATTGCCCACCACGAAGCCTACGCTCTGGCAATAAATGCAACCATATCCACAAAAGAAACAATAGCAGATTTGATTAGGAGGGCCCATGCTGAAATGTTAGGTTTAAGTAGCAGATTGCCTACTTCAGAAGAAAGGGCTAAGCCTCATGAAGAGGTTGAAAAAAGTTAAAATAGTTGAATGAAGAGGTGAAAAGGTATGGAATATATTTACGCCGCCATGCTCCTTCACAAAGCTGGAAAAGAGATAAACGAGGAAAACCTATCGCAGGTTTTGACATCAGCAGGCATAAACACGGACACTGTGAGAGTTAAAGCATTAATCGCTTCCTTGGCTGAAGTTGACATTGATGAAGCAATCAAGTCTGCTCCAACCATGATGGCTACACCAGTAGCAACGCCTGCTCCGGGAACAGAAGCTAAACCAACAGAAGAGAAAAAAGAAAAGAAGGAAGAGGAAGAGAAAGCAAAAGAAGAAGCGGCACTCGAAGGTTTAGGAGCACTATTCGGCTAAAAACATAGCTTATTGTTGCACAAACTTATCATTTGTTGAGCTAATTCAACTCTTTAATGTTTTGTTTTTCCAGAGCACCAAGGGCAACCATCCGCAAATAATCATTAAAGTGCCGGGAAGAGCTCTCCATTCATAACTAAGCATGAACGTTTCAAAGACAAAGAAGGATATGGACATTGCGATAACAGACAACACTGCAAAATTTCTTCCAAATTTCCTCAGAGTTTGTATGCTAATCAATCCTGCAAAGAAAAAGTCGCCTAACCCAAGAGACATGTAAAGCACACCCCATTTAGTCAAAATCGCTGGAACCGTAGGCACTGAAATTAACATTGGAAGCCTAAGACCTGAAACATGTCTTGCTGCAGACACCATTGAACCAGTAAACAAAACAAGAATTATGTCCATAACTGTTAGAAGCCCAACAAAAATAAGCGACGTTTTCCAAGTGAATAGGCTTCCTAGGTAAAGAGTAATCAACACTGCGAACACTACTCCGAACAAATCCAGCAAATACGGAAACCACAGGGAAGTTCCGCCGAAAAACAAGTATAGGCATACAAACGATGCCGGCGGCAACACTGCTAAGAACCATCTTTCTGTTGTTCCAACTCGTGTTACCTCGTATATTAATGCTAGAAATGTGAAGCCGAAGAGGCAGTAGAATGCTAAGGCTCCGTGGGCAATGGTGCTATTCATACCGAAGCTGATTAGGCTTATTGTGGCTGCCGAAAAACTGACTGCAAGGAAAACCAAGCAAAACATTTTCGCTCGATGCGTTTCAAAGTCTGAAAAAAGATAAGTGAACATGAAAAGCAGCATTGAGTAAGCAAAGAGAAACATTATCATAAGAGCAATTTGTGGAATGAAAACGATCAAGGAAACCACTATGCCCATTGTGGCAACAAGAAAGACTGCGTCTCGAATACGAAAATCCCTTTCTTCAAACGTAAACTTCAGCTTTTTTTCAACTTTTTTGTCCAAAAGCATGGATATCATGGTTACTGCGAAAAGTGTTAGCGGCATGGCAACATCGAAGGTCATACCCGCACATAAGAAAAACAAACATTTAAACCTTAAATGCCAATTGCTTGTTTTAAAGCAGCCAAAGAAGCGATTAGTGCCTCTTCAGTTCGGATGGTTTCAGTTCCTTGCATAGGGACGGTATTAACAACGAAATCTGCAATTTCCTCCAAGTTAAGTCCCTCCTGCTCAGCTATTCTGTCAAGTCCTTGCGTTGGAGCTCCAAAAGCCACGAGGATCGTACTGGCTTTTTCCCATTTCTCCGCTATTTTTTCTGCAACATTGGTGAGTGGGACGCCATATTTAGAAGTGGCAATTGTTAAGTCGAAGCTTCTGATTTTCACGGTTTTTCCGAAGGGAAACCTTCCTGCTGTAACAGTGTAACCCCAATATTCCGGTATTTCATCACGATTCGCAAGCCTAGCCTCTACGTGCTTATCAACCTTTGTAATCCTAACGGTAACCTTTTTGCCGATTGACAGTTTTTTATTCAGGATTGACGCTGGTTTTTCGACGCCTATGTCTACTAGCACATAAGCCTTCTTTCTGGACAAGATGACACCTTCACGATATTCGCCAACTCTCAAGTTCTTCATTTTACGGTTTAAGGGATGGTGGGGCGTTCGCAGTGGCGGAAGCACACCAGCATACCGTAGTTCAGGTCTAAGCCTGAAAAGCCTTTTCCGTAGATATTGCGGCGTCTCCATGTAAGTTAGCAACGTTTTAATCAAACCTATGTCTTGAGATTGGTTTACACGTAGATTATCTGGATAAACTATGATTTCGTCAATTCTGAAAATTGCAGCTGCTCTGCCAACTAGGCCAACCTTTGAAGTTATCTCCCGTAAGTGTGGGATGTGGGAAACAATGGAGGCAGGTATTGCGATGGAAACTGTTCTATTGCACAAATCATTTTCCGCCTTGGTAATTGAAAACTATTTTTCGTGAATAAAAGTCTTAATTGGCTGTGTTGGACTTTTGCCTAATCCTCTCGCGCACTATTTAGGGGCAAACCATCCAATTTACATACACTATTGTTTATCG
>DAOVMU010000048.1 GCA_030630585.1 Candidatus Bathyarchaeota archaeon
AGATTTCACCAGAAAGACTTGGAAACAAAAATTGAATCAGCCATTCCAATAAAGCGAGAAAAAGCGTTGGCGCCGTTGACTACAACTGAACTTTCAGTTCTTGAGTTTCTCGCTATTGAAGGACAAAAGACAGCGCCGGAAATAAAGGAGCGAATAAAACTCAGCAGAGAACACACGGCGCGTTTGATGAAGAAACTTTATGAAGGTGGTTATTTAGAGCGTAGCGTCAGCAAAATTCCTTTCAAGTACCATCTGAAAGAAGAGATGCGGAAAATTCTCAGTAGACCTGAGCAGAAAGGCTAGCTGGTGCCGAGGTTCCTAGCTGCGTTTCGCAGTCGTTTCAGATTTTTCTCCATAGCCTTAAGGTGTTTAGATGGAGGCAGGTTGTAGTCAACTTTCTCTTTAGTCTCCAAGTATTCCGGGTAGTGCGTCACCTTCACCGGGACTGCAAATCGAATCTTTGGCTCAGAAATTAATAATGCTTCGCCTATATCAAGCATTTTTACCTCTGTGTCACTATACTCGAGGTAAGGCGCATTTCTAGTAAGATAGACTCTATCAGTCTTCAACTCGGTTTTCATAATAACTTTGGTCCAAAGCTCTGCAAACACATCAGGGTTAATTCTAGAAGGCCGTGGCGTCACTGCGTTTAATCCTACACGATATTTTCGATATGTCAGTGCGATAGCAGAGAAAATTGTCCTTTCTTTGCTTGGATCTAGAAACTCATGAGCCTCCTCAAGCGTTATCAATAACGTAGGCAGTTTCTGCCATTCTTCGTATTTTGCTTCCCACATGTGCTTGTAATGGTTTGCCACACCTGACGCCGTTAAACAAACGACACGATGTTGCTCCTCAGTTGTGATTCCTGAAATGTCAACGAGGCAGGTGATTCCTTGGCTTATGTTTTCAATAACATCATCAATAAAGCTGTATCTAGAGGGAGGGAAAAGTCTTGAATCTAAGGAGAGGAGTTTTCTCATTAAAGCATCAATTGTCTCTCTGTGTGCGCTTGTTATTTTGGTAATGCCTGTTCGCCCGTTTCGTTCATATTCTTCTCTTGACTTTTCAATCCATCCCTCTCCAAGTTGCTGATATAGCTTCTCAGCAAGTCGATTTTGAGGAGGGGTAATATCGGAATACAGATTACGCAACTTCCAAGGACGAAGTGTTCGAAGACCGACACGCAGTTTTTCCTCTTTTGTGCTATAGAAGCGTACTCTACTATGAAAGAACGGGTGGTTGCATAAGCCTTTATTATTCAGCTCCTTCCCCTCCAGTAATTGCCCAGCGAAGTCAAAAATCAACCCTGCAGTTCTTGGACTGTGGTCGACTAACTGGGCATTTATTATTAGTTCAGTGTTGGTTTTTCCAGAGCCTGTCATGCCAAAAATGCCCATCATTCGCGGTATTGCATCAACATTTATCCCTACAATTCCGAGAGTTTGTTCTCCGGAACGTAGATACCCTATTTTCAACTCTCCTGCAAGTTTTAATATGTCTGAATCTTCTACAGTTGTCGGATAGACTTTGTCCATATAGTTAGGGTTGAAAGTTGGAGACCGAACCTTTCCAGCTCTTCTTTCAAGAAAAAGAACTGCTTCAATATTTTTGTAACACGAGTAAGGGCCAAAAGCTTCCTTTCCTTCTGCTTCGCGAAGTTGCTCACCAGTATCAAGAGTAGACTTGCTTTGGGCATTCACAACTCTGGCATAAAACCTACTGTTACCAGAGTCTACGCGAACTATTTGCCCAAAGGAAAGATTTGTGCCCTTGTTCAAGAAAAAGGAGATCTTGTCACCTTTTACTTCGCATATGGAACCAAAATGGTTAGATACGCTCAATCCACTCCCATTTGAAAGCATATTTTGCTCCATGAAGCTCGTCTGCAAAATTGCAGGCAAGTTCTTCTTGGCGAAGTACTTCGAGAAGCCCGGCGCTGGCTAACTCTTCTTCAACTTGGACGTGATATTGAAGTAACTTGGTCTCAGAAACACCCGAAAAATCGTGCGCCAGCCACAGTACCACTGGATAGCCTAGACAACGAGGGTCCTCGGAGATCACAGAAAGAGGTGACAGCAATGATTGTATGTCTTGGTTGGTTAAATAACTCATTATGTCACAGCGGAAGGCCCGCGGACTGTCTTCACACAGCTTAATGATAGATATGTCGCCGTAAAGGTGTTCATGAATGTTGGCTTTCTTAACTGGGTAATAAACCCAGCGTCCCTGAGGGGCAAGCATGTACGTCGCAGCAATAAGATCTCGCCCCTTCTCGTCATGAAGCTTAGGAGATTGTTTACTTATAGTTAGTAGTTTTATTCCTCTTTTTTCGCATTTCTCATAAAGCATGGCATTGAATTTTCTTTCACCGCCAAAGTAGCTGGCTCCATCGAGAAGAACATAGTCATTTTTATCTGCTTTATGGAGTAAACTTAAGGCCATTTCGCTCTCCAATTGAAGTCTCGTTTCTTGCAGAATTTTGCGACGTACATACGAATCTCCCTTCAACGTTTTGATTCTCTCTTTGAAATTCCAGTTTACTTCTCGTTTTTTAACAGTAGCGTATGAAACTCGGAAGAGGTATATACCCCAATTGTTTGCTCTCTTTAAGGTTCTAGTCGAACAATCTACCGCAAAGAACTGTACGTCGCAAGTTTTCGCTTTCTTTAGGGGAGCAATATTTGCTAATGCTGGTTTCAAGTTTATTAAAGGCGCATCTTTTATATCTCTAAACCCTACTGATTGCCCCTTCTCAATGTAACTTCTCAGTATTTCCTTCATCTCGTTAAAATCCGTTTTAACTTCTCTATCCATTCGCTGGACTCCTGAATCCTTCAGAATAACAAAGTAACCAATTTAACGTAAATCTTTTTGTAACATTTTCGCTTATTTATTTTTCATAATCCTCAGGCTGTTTTGCGCCAATTTTGCTATCATTTGATACTTCATGTTACAAGCCAACCCTCTTCTCACAAGGAAACCACGGTGAACCATTCTTGCTAAATATGTAGAAACCGTACTAAGAGAAATCGGTTCATTGAATTCTTGTTCGTACACTGCGAGAATCTCCTTAGAAGAAAACCATGCAAAAGGAAAATGTTTTTCAGCAACAGTTTTGATTTTGTGAAATTTGGAAGCATTAGCTATGCTGTTTTTTAATTCTTGCTTGTCATGCATGCCGCTGAGTAACTCCACAATATCAAGTAAGCATAAAGCCTTTTCTCTAGTCACTTTACCCTCAAAAGTTATATTGTAACGGTTGCCATCCTCATCATATACTTCCACTCGCATTTTCTTGGCAGGCATAGTACGCACCAGAAGATAATATCAGTCACTTTACACTTCACAAGATATAATTGTTATGCTAAAACATCATAGCAAAAAAAGCTGAAAACGGCGGCGTACAAACAAAAGGAGGGATTTTTGCAATTATTTGGAGTTAACAGTATTCACAAACTATTTGTTCGAAAAAATGGAAAAAAACTGTAATCATCTTTAAATTTCCAAAGGAAACCAAGGGGTCTCTTATTCACATTAGAATAGACAAAAATAACCAATAAATGCCAGATCAGCCTATAGAAAATCTCATATTAGACTATACTTTACTAATGCTTCACAAAATGTGACCATTACTATCTTCACCAACCCCTATATTTCCATTGCAAAACTTTGTATGAAATAATATTGTTGGTATATATTAAAAATATGAATTTGCTAAACAAAAGAGTATATTTGCTAAAAAATATTTGAGCATTAATATTAAAAATATTTGATTGGACTAAACAATCAGAGTATATTTCTTTCAAAAAGAAATCATGTTAATATTTTGTTTCAAAAGAGTTTCCATTAGAAAGAGGGGGGTGCGTGCAAGCACCTTTGAACCATTAAGCTTCTTTTTACTTCATATCTACAAAAACTTTCTTCATCTTACACTTTGCTTTTTAGTTCTATAGTATACCTCCATTTTATTGTAGGAGAGTGTTTATCTTTTCCAGTTGAAAACAAGGTCTTGCAATTGCATTTGCTGAAGGGAGAAAACTATCGTTATGAAAAAAGAAGTAGATATGCTTGATTCTGTCTTTGAACATTTTCTGAAAAATAACCACTTTTTTAGGGACAGAGATGTACTTCGCCATGACTACATCCCAAAAAAACTACCTCACCGTGAAGATCAGATAAGGCACTTAGGCATGATTGTTGCTCCGCTGTTAAAAGCAGAAAGATGTTCTAACATATTTATTTATGGAAAGACTGGTACTGGAAAAACTGCTGTCATGAAATATGTGCTAAGCCAGCTTGTGCAAAAGGCTGTAAAATTTGGTGTACCCGTTAGAGCAGCGTATGTAAATTGCCGCTTAGCGGGAACGGAATATAGGGTTTTTACGCGATTATGTGACTCCTTAAACATCCATGTACCCTTTACTGGACTTGCTGTTGGCGAAGTTTTTGATCGCTTTAAAAGAGGTCTGGAAACCCAAAATCTCTCACTTATTGTTGTATTAGACGAACTTGATGAGTTGATAAAGGCTAGAGGCAACGTTCTTTTATATCAACTCACAAGGGTAAATGGTGCTCTTTGTAATAGCACCGTCTCTATCATTGGAATCTCGAACGATCTACGTTTCAAAGAAATGCTGGAGCCACGCGTTTTGAGTGCCTTGAGTGAAGAGGAGGTAATGTTTAAACCCTACAATGCTTCCGAGCTTCAAGACATTTTATGGCAAAGGGCAGAGTTAGCATTCTGTAATGGTGTTTTACTAGAAGGCGCTGTGAGCCTGTGTGCTGCTTTGGCTGCTGCGGAACATGGGGATGCAAGGCGCGCACTCGACTTGCTCCGTGTGGCAGGCGAAGTAGCGGAGAGGAAAAATGCAAAGATAATAGCCGAAGACCACGTCAGAGAAGCCGAAAAGCGAATTGAGCGTAATAGAGTAATTGATGCCTTAACAAATTTGACACTTCACTCAAAATTCGTTCTCTACAGCGTATACCTCCTCGGAAAAGCAAACATTTACTCCGCCATTACTGGCGACATATACGAAGTATATACTGAACTGTGTAAAGAAATCGGAGTTTCTACACTGACACAGAGAAGAGTAAGTGGGCTTGTAAGTGAGCTAGATTCAATTGGGTTACTAAATTCAAGGGTTATAAGTAGAGGTCGCTATGGACGAACAAAAAAAATTAGTCTCGCAATACCACGAAGCCCCTTGACGAAAGCGTATACAGACGATGCCCACTTAGGACAGTTAACTAATTTCACACCGAAGTGTTTGATAATAAAATTTGGCAAAACTAAGCATTAAAGTCCACAGGTAAAACAGCAAGCGTCTGAAGATCTACAACAGGGATAATACCCGGTGTGGGTTCTAAACCCAAACTTCTCTGATAACCAGTTTGCTTTTGCCAAGCACCCGAATTAACCATAAGAGTTCCTCTATAAAATGCATGTTTCATAACATGTACATGACCTGCATGGAAAACATCTGGAACACTTTCTATAACAAGAAAGTCTCGCTTCTCCGGCGCGATTGAGGTGCGCTGACCGTATGTAGGCGCCAAATGTCGACCTTTCAATAACAAGCGCATAGCTCTCTCCGGAGAATGAAAATCCATATCTGCTGCTGTAGCCAAGACATCATCTAGACTTCGTCCATGATAAATGAGAAATTCTACACCATGAATGCTTACAGTTGCTGGGTTGCCTAGTGATAATATGTTCCGTGTCTCATAAAGGGGCTCTCCATACCTCTTAGGGATGGCCGGTTGCGGCAACGCCTTCCTTGAGGTGTCGTGGTTTCCAGGAATGATTATCAGCTCTATGTAGTCTGGGATTTGTTCAATGAATTTTGCCGCCAGTCTATATTGCTTGAAGATATCTCGTTCGGCTAGTTCTCTTATTTGGTTTGGATAGACACCTACACCGTCCACGATATCACCGGCGATAATGATGTACTTGACGCGGCTAGCGACTTCTCTCAAGTTCTTATCTCCATATTTTCCATTGAGCCACAACACAAAACGATTGAATTCCTCTCTCATGAATTCTTTGCTTCCCACATGAAGATCGGATATGAGGGCTACATGGACAGCTTCTTTAGCTCTATGCGGTTTCTTTTGAGGGATATCTGGGAAAAAGAGTTCTTCGACAATTAGCAAGCTCTTTCTGCTTTTCAATAAGTTTAAGCATACAATTTGATCAAGTAGTAGCGACTTTATCTTCTCTAAAAGTTCCTTAGATGCATTTCGGGGAATGAGCGCTGTAGCGTTGGTTTCCAGATCTTCGATTTTTAAGAAAACTCCGTATTTTGATTCACGTTTCTCTGTAACTATACAAAATATCTTGACTCTTGAATTAGATGCTGCTCGGAGCGCCTCTTTTATTGATGCAGCATTCCTAGAATCCATTCGTTGTCGCAGCAGTTTTCTTATTCGCTTGAACCGATCCTGAAAGTATTCAAGGTAGTCATTAATTGAGCCAGTTGAACATAATTTGTCGGTTGGATCCTCTAATACTTTTATATCTTTATCCACATCTTTTGCGTTTGGGTAGAAGGGGTTTTTTGATTTCCCTGTTGCTATAGAAGAGTTCTGCAAGGCAGAGACAGCAAGTGTTTTTATTTCTTCTGTATCTGGAAAGGTTTCTTTTGCTGTTTCTTCAAGAAGATTCTTGCTTATAAAAAGCGGTCTTTCCTCGAGTCTTTCCAATTTTTCCAGAGTCACTTCAATGAGCTTTACTGGATCCTCTGTTTTTGATATTGTAGTGAGAAGGTTGAAAGCTTCTTTGTTGAGGTGATAGCCTGCTGTGAGGGAAAAGGAGACTGCTTGCCGAACTTTCTTTTGTTTGTTCAATTTTAAGCTGTCTCCAATTGTTTCTTTTCGGTATTACTATGTGACCTTCCCTTTTATCACCTATTTTTCTTGCCTTTCCTTATGAATAGAGGCAAGCTATTAGGATCGCAGTTAGAGCTTCAATTTTATGTGGTGTCATAGTTCGTATTTCGAGATCTCCCTTTAAACCTATTTGTTTAAGAAAAGTTCGTGTCTTTTGCCAATCTTTAGTTGGCATGCCAAGAACTTCTCTGGTTGATGCAGGATGAACCTCAATGACATCTGATCTGTTGGCTCTCAGCTTATGCGTTAGAGGAGTGGCATGCATGCTGATTTGGTGATGCCAAAAGAGCTGTAAGGGCATGACAACGTATCAGAGCTTTCTATTCTAGCGTTAAACAACTGTTTGAGAGACTAAAAGAACGTGGAGAACCTTTTGGGTAAGTATTTAAGGAATAATAACGTAGAAGCTAAACAATAGAGGTTTGAAGACATGGGGAGAAGGCGGAGGAAAGTTGTTCGCATTCCTAAGAAGCATCTGCCACAAGTTTTTCTCTGCCCTCGATGTGGGAAAGAAGCTATTCGAGTACAACTTATAAAGGACGATGAAAAGGCTATGGTGCGTTGTGGCGGTTGTGACCTAACAGACGATTTACCAATTAAGCAGCCTTATAAAGAAATTGATGTTTATTGCAGATTTACCGACAAATACTACAGTTTGAGGAAAGCTTCAAAAACTACAGCAACCGCATAGGAAGGACTTCGCATGGTCGGCCCTGTAGAAAATTATCTTCTTAAGCGTATTCAAGAAGAAGGTGCGATCCATCTTACTTTAATTGACCCAGAAAAAGTTACAATCTCTTCTGCTTCTCAACTAGCTAAAAGAGTAGAGGTGTGCAAAACAACAGCCATTATGGTAGGCGGCTCCACCTCCACTTCTACAACTCATCTAAACAGCATCATAAAGGCCATAAAACGTACAGTAAAAATTCCCATAATCTTGTTTCCAAACAATATAACCGGAATCAGCAAATATGCAGATGCAATCTGGTTTATGTCTCTTCTAAACTCGGTTGATCCTTATTTTCTTATGGGCGCTCAAGTTTTAGGCGCTCCCATGGTTAAAAAATACGGTTTAGAACCTATTCCGCTTGGCTATATTATTGTAGGCGAAGGTGGTACCGCTGGAATTGTAGGAAGAGCCATTCCCATTCCGTACACGAAACCAGAGCTTGCCGCAGTACATGCATTGGCGGCCCAATATTTTGGCATGAGGTTTGTTTATTTGGAAGCGGGATCTGGAGCAAGCCAACCAGTTCCGTCGGTCATGATAAGGACTGTAAAACACGCCATTAGCACTCCTTTAATTGTTGGAGGCGGAATTCGCGATAGTGAGCAGGCTAAAACCGCTGTTGCGGCTGGTGCAGACATAGTTGTGACTGGAAACATCACCGAAGAAATAGGCGCTAGGAGTATGTTTAAAAAACTCGTGACAACTGTCAAGAAGAACGTGGTTTAGAAAACAACCCCGTTGAACAATTTCAACTATAACGATGCTGGGTAAAATAAACAAGTTACTGTCCATAAATACAATAGCATTACCCACATTATTGGAACTTTTAACCTTCTTCATGTCAGAAAACTCAAAATACGCGACTGCAATTGCAGTTACTGGGCGAGCTTTTTGGGCGTCAAGATGAGCAAGGAATATCAGCGATACGCGTTTTCAATTGAAAATGAACTGCAGAGACTTTATGAAATCGCCGGAAAAGCGCGAGAAAAAGGGTTAGATCCTACACTAAAACCTGAATCCAGAATTGCAAAAGACCTTGCTGAGCTTGTAGAAGGTTTGGTGGGCCCTACAGGGGTTGCAGAAAGCATAAGGGAACTAAACGAAAAGCTTCCTCGCGAAGAACTTGCTTTTAAAATTGCCGAAGAAGTCGTCTATGGTAAGTTTGGTCACATGGACACTCAGACCGCTGCAGAGCAAGCCATTCGCACATCTCTTGCCATTCTGACAGAAGGCATAACAGCAGCTCCTTTACAGGGAGTTGCAAAGGTATCCATAAAAACTAACCTCGATCAAACAAAGTATTTGGCTATATATTATGCAGGTCCAATTCGTGCGGCTGGAGGCACAGATCAGGCATTAACACTTGTCATTGGCGACTTTGTACGTCGTCTTCTTGGCTTGGACCGTTACAAACCTACGGAGGAAGAAATAAATCGGTTTATTGAAGAGATGCGGCTATATGAGCGAAGTGTAGGTCGATTTCAATATCACGTCACTGATGAGCGACTTCGGATGGCTCTAGAGTCAATACCCGTCGAGGTAACGGGCACCGAATCTGACCCTGTTGAGGTGCAGTCTTTCCGCAACTTGCCTAGAATAGAGACAAATCATGTTCGTGGGGGTGCTCTGCGTGTAGTAAACGACGGTATTATAGGTCGAGCAGCAAAGGTCTTC
>DAOVMU010000100.1 GCA_030630585.1 Candidatus Bathyarchaeota archaeon
CTTCCTTTTTTTTATCTGCTCCAGAAGCGTGTAAGTTCCTTCTCCAAGAATATATTTCTCCCCGATTTCAAACCATAATTTGAAGGCAGGCTTAATTTTTTTCTTTCTAAGAGAAAAAGACAAGTCAAAATGTCACCGCTGTAATATTCCACTTGTTTTTATTTAGATTAATCGATCGTCTGGACCGAGGATGCTTTGAAGGCGACAAAAATTTTAGAGGAAAGACTCAGTTGCATTTCAATGAAAGAACGCTTTGTTATTTGAACCACAAACTGTTTTCCAGCATCGATTCTAAGCTTCACTGTTGGTCCCAAATCCAAAATTTCAACAATTTTTCCCTCAAAAACGTTTCTTGCACTTGACTCAAGCTGGGTTTTCGATAAAATAATGTCCTCAGGCCTTATGAATACAGAGATTTTTCCAGATCTTCTTATTGCGGCTTCAATCTTTGTGTTATCTTCAACGTCGATTATGGATGTTCCATCCTTAGTGATATGCGAGACTCCTGAAAAAATGTTTTCAATTCTCGCAAAATCTGCCAGTTTCTTGGAGTCATTAAGGATTTTGTGGGTTTTTCCAGCATGGATTATTTTTCCGTTGTTAACCAGGGCAACTTTTTCAGAAAGTATTTTTACTTGAAAAATGTTATGCGTTGCTAAAACTATAGTTGTGTTTGTTTCTTGTCTTATTTGGGATATTGCTGCTTCAATTATTGACGTGTTTCTTTGATCCAGATTTGCTGTGGGTTCATCGAGTAACAGAAGTTCTGTTCGGAGTGCCAAGGCTCTTGCAAGCGAAACTCTTTGCTGTTCTCCCCCAGACAATTTCTTCGCGGCACGTTTTTCATAGCCTTCAAGCTTTACCAGTTTTAGAACGTTTCCAACTCTCTCGTTTATCGCCCTTTTTGAGAAACCTCTAAGCTTTAATCCATATGCAATGTTATTGGAGACTGTTGTATTGAACAGAACAGTCTTTTGAAAGACCATTGTGCTTTTCAACCTAAGCTTAGGCACGTTTCTGTCTCCAACCAATTCGCCGTCAAGGTAGACTTCTCCCTTTGTAGGCTTCTCGATGCAAGCCAAAATTTTTAGGAAGGTAGTTTTTCCTGAGCCATTTGGTCCCATTAAGGTAAATACTTCCCCCCGAGGAATTTTCAAGGATACATCGTTGAGAGCGGTTATTGTTCCATACTTTTTTGTAATATTGTTTAGCTCGACCATCACACTCATTGGAATCGCCTCTGTAGCAAGTTGGTGAGAAGATTTATCGATAACACTATGGCTAACAGTATTGCGGCCAATGCTAGGCTTAGGGAGATTTCTCCACGAGTAGTTTCCATAGCGATTGCAGTCGTTAGAACTCTGGTACTGCCACCAACGTTCTGACCAATCATATAAGCAATTCCCAGCTCAGCAATTGCCCTGTTAAAGCTTCCCATAATAGCCAATGTGACCCCTGGTGTTGATTCTTTCAAAACGGCAAAGGCAGTTTCAACTTCTGAAGCTCCTAAAGTTTTTGCCAAATCTTCAATGCCAGGTTCAATAGCTTCGATGGCACTTATTGTGAAGCTTATCATCATTGGCGTTATTAGAATTGCTTGCCCTACAGCGATGCCTAAGGGATTGATAAAGAGGTTTAGAAATCCAAGGGGTCCAGAGCTGGACATCAGAAGATATAAGACAAGGCCTAAAGCAACAGTTGGTATTCCAAGCAACGCGTTAAATATGCCTTTGGCAAAACTTTTTCCAACAAACTCTCCCATACCAATAATTAATCCAGCTGGAATGCTCCAAATAATCGCAAATGCCGTTGCAGTTCCGGATATATAGATCGACCGCAAAGCTACTTCCATGATTTCGGGGTCAGCGAAGATAATCAACATAATTGCTCCTTTGATACCTTCATAAAATTCTTCAACTGAGACAATGGCGATGATTATCGCTACGATTATGAAAAAAGAGATTAGTAGAGGTATCGGCTTGAACTTGTTTCTTAGTCTCATGTAATTCACTTTATTCCTTTGGCTATTTGTTACCGTAAAGCTCTGGGTAATCGTATCTGTATTGGGGTGGACATTCCGAACCGTCAAAATAAGCATAGTCTTCAATCATTTGCGCCATTGGCGCTGTATTGTTTCTTAAAAGCTCCACTGCTGGATAAAACAAAGGTTGTCCATATACTGAGATTCCGTAATTCTCGATTATTTGTTGTCCTTCTTTCGATGTCAGGAATTTTGTGAATGTGGTTGCCGCTTCAAAGTTTGCATTTGGGTTTGTTGTTTTATTTACGGCGATTGCGCTGTAAACATTGATTAATTCGGCTTCTTGACTAACTAAAGTCTTTAAATTGGGTACTAGGTTTGATGTGCCTTCACTGTATGCTAGAAAAGTTCCAATATCCGTTAGAGTATAGGCTTCTAGCTCGTTAGCAGTGATCAAAGTTTTTCCCATTGCAGAGCCTGTTTCTTTGAACCAATTTGTTTCATCTCTCTGAAGGGTCCAGTTAAAACCTGCAGCATTCCATAGCTCTTTTTCTTTGGTATGCGTTCCTGAATTGTCACCTCTGGAAATCCATGTTGCACTCGAGTTTCTTCCTGCGGAAACGATTCTGGATAAAGCCTCTGTAAGAGACAAACCTTCGATTTGAGCTAGATCACTTTTAGGACCGACGATTTGGAAAAAGTTGTACGCTATGATTTTTCTGTTGACACCATAATTCTCTTGGAGAAATCTTAGTTCTTGAGCGGGGGAGTGTACGAGTAGCATATCTACATCTCCACGCTGTGCAAATTGGATCGCTATGCCTGTGCCTACGGAGATCAAGCATAGGTCGACTGAGTATTTTTCTTCGAAATGTTCTTCAATTTCATCTAGTAAGCCTGTGTCATAGAGACTTGTGGTGGTTGCTACTATTAGTTTTTGTCTGCTGAAGACTTCTAGATAATACCATGAACCTGCAACTGAAGACGCTGATACAATTGCAGCTATTATCATCACAGTTCCCCATGCCCCGAGTCTTATCTTCATTTCATCAGCTTCCATATCATTATGCATGTACGTGCATATCGCTTTTATAAGCCTTCTCTCATAAACTTACGGAACTTCAGAAAATATATTATTTAGCTTGCATCAAAGCGCAACGCTTAACTATTAGGCAGAATCGATATGAATACTTGTGCATAACAGTCGCCGAAAACTGGAAGCAAAATGCATGGATACTAAAAGCAGAAAAGATGGAACCCCATCCACGACGTTACATGACAGGTTTGGCAGAAAACTTAACAGCCTAAGAATTTCTGTAACCCAAAAATGCAACCTCAAATGCTTTTATTGTCACAGAGAAGGTGAAGTTTCTGCAAGTCATGAAATGACTAAGGAAGAAATCGCAAAGATTGCAGAGATCGCTTGCGAACTTGGCATGAAGAAGGTGAAGTTAACAGGTGGAGAACCTCTTCTCAGAGATGATCTTCCAGAGATTGTCTCGGAAATCGCTGAATGTGCCGACGAGGTTTCTTTGACGACCAATGGCGTGCTGTTGGAAAAATATGCCCAAACGCTTTTTAATGCAGGGCTTAAACGCGTGAACGTGAGCTTACCTTCACTCAATCCTGAGCGCTTTCAGAAAATCACAGAAAAAGATTGTGTTCAACAAGTAAGAGACGGCATAAAAGCAGCTGCGCAAAGCCATCTTCATCCAGTTAAGATCAACATGGTGATGATGAAAGGAATTAATGTTGACGAAATCCCGAGGGCTATAGATTTTGCCCAAGATGTTGGCGCTATACTTCAGTTGATTGAATTTCAACCAATTCAACCGGAAAATTATGTTTGCTGGAAAACGTTCCATTGCAATCCAGTTCCAATAGAGAACTGGTTAAAAGAGAAGGCTCTCGCCGTTCAGGAGAACCCTCTCCATAAACGAAAAAGATATCTCCTAGAAAAAAATGGCCATCCAGTATATGTAGAGATTGTCCGACCCATTCATAATTCTGCATTCTGTCAAAACTGCACTCGCCTGCGAGTCACTTCAGATGGAAAATTAAAACCGTGTCTTCTTAGAAACGATAATCTCGTAGACATAATCTCACTAATTAGACAGGGCGCAAAATCAAATGAATTAAAAGAAGCTTTTAAGGAAGCAGTTATGCTTAGAGAACCGTATTGGAGAGAGAAAAATGAAAATCCTAGTCAAGTTCTTTGCAAGTTGTCGGGAACTGTGCGGAAAAACTAGCGAACGGTTTCAGCTTCAAGACAAAGCAACGTTAAGAGATCTTCGAAGCGTAGTGATGTCGATGCATCCGATTCTCGAAAATATGCGTGATTACCTATTAATTTCGCTAAACGAAACATTTGTTACTGAGCAAACTGAACTGAAAGAGGGCGATGTGGTTGCTTTCTTCCCTCCAGTAAGCGGTGGATAATAAATGTTAGAGATAACACGTGATGACTTCTCCATAGATGAAATTGTTCAAAAAATCAAAACTGAAGATATTGGCGCCATCGTTTCTTTCATTGGAATTGTTCGTGGAAAATCTAATGGTAAAAATGTTAACAAGCTTGAATTTGAAGCCTATAAAAAGATGGCTATCCTTCAACTGAAAAACATTCGCGCTGAAACTTTCCGAAAATTCAATGTGAACCAAATAGCGATTGTACACAGAATTGGTTCGCTTAAAGTATCAGACAACATCCTGTTAATTGTTGTAGGCGCTACGCATCGTGATGAAGCATTCAAGGCATGTCGCCACGTTTTGGAGCAATTAAAAAAGACTCTGCCAATATGGAAAAAAGAATTCACGCCTGAGGAAAGCTATTGGATTGAAGGTGAAACGCATGGTAAAGACGCCTAGAACCTTAAGCCAACCATTGAAAATGGTGAACATATCCGATAAACCTGTAATTAAGAGAACCGCAGAAGCAGAAGGCAAAATCTGGCTACGACAAGGAACTATCGAAAAAATACGCCATGGACTTGTTGAAAAAGGAGATGTTCTTTCTGCGGCAAATGTCGCTGGAATACTTGCTGCAAAAAAGACTCCCGAGCTTATTCCCTTATGCCACCTGATTCCCCTTTCTCAAGTAGACATATGCTTTGACATCAATGAGAAATATGTCACTGCGAAATGCAAAGTAATAGGGAAGTGTAAGACAGGGGTTGAAATGGAAGCCCTAGTGGGTGTGAATACAGCCTTGTTGACAATATGGGACATGGTGAAAGACATGGAAAAAGACGAGAAAGGACAATATCCTTGTACAAAGATAGGTGAAATAAAGGTTTCAAGAAAGAAAAAGGAGAAAACAACAGAATGAGCGAGCATGACTTGCATCAATACATCAAGACAAACTTTGCAATTCTAATTGTAAGCGACACGCGAAACGAAAAAACTGACGAATCAGGCAAAATCGCAAAGAAATTAGTTAGCGACTATGGGCATCAAGTTTTTGCTTACAAAATAATAAGGAACAATAAGTCTTTGATTCAAACTACCGTAAACGAAATGCTTCAAAATCCCAAAATCAATGTAATTGTGACAAGCGGCGGCACTGGTATCAGCAAAAGAGACGTGACAGTTGAAGCCATATCAGAATTATTGGATAAGAAAATTGAAGGTTTTGGAGAACTTTTCAGAAAACTAAGCTACCAAGAAATCGGCGAAGCAGCTATAATTAGTCGCGCAACTGCAGGAACGATTAACGGAAAAATCATATTCTGTCTCCCAGGATCGAAAAACGCAGTTAAACTAGCCTTCAGCAAGCTTATACTGCCAGGACTGGGGCACATCATCAAGGAGGCTAACAGATGAACAAGATGACTCCCTTCAAAGAACTCATATCTTACGAAGAAGCTTTGGAAAGCATCCGTAAATCGATAAAACCTATTAGGCGAACAGAAATTGTCCCTATCGAAAAAGCTCTCAACAGAGTTCTCACAGAAG